>JARRPN010000025.1:0-21810 GCA_037382875.1 Calditrichaceae bacterium
CAGTAGGATTGTTCCAGAATCCCTGATCATTTGTCGGACCAACTTCCATCAACGGTGAGAAACAACCGAATCCGAGCCAGCGCATACAAGTTTCATTGGAAAAGCTTCCCCAATAACCGCCGATATCAGATCCCCAGATTGGGTAACCCATCACAGAACAACGCTGCAATGCGATAATTGCAGATCGTAATCCTTCCGGTTTACCATTGGTATCGCCTGCCCATAAGCCACCGTATTTTGCGCTACCCGTATACTGAGCTCGGGGATACAGTAAAAAATCATCACCCAGAACAGATTTCATACCTTCATAAGCAGCTTTTACATACTGTCTGGGATAGTCATTATAATTTTCCCGGTATGTGGTTCCAATACTGGTCTTCAGGCTAAGAGAATCCATCAGTTTTTCACCATCCGCCCGGTCCATTTTTAATCCTTTGATACCCATTCTAGCTAACTTTCCCGGACCATTTTCACTCCACCAGGTAACTGCCTCTTTATTTGTAAAATCCATTAACACCTGTCGTGAATTTTTCCACCTATTGCTTTTAAGGAAATAACCCTTTTCTTCGGCATAATCAGCCATTTTACCCATAACAAACGGGCCAATCCACATCATCAGTTCGAGATCCTTCCCGTTCAACCATTCAATCATTTTTTGCGCTTCCGGAAACCGTTTAAGATCAAAGTCATAATCATCAAAACCACGCACACCGGGTCCCCAAGGACGGTCAATCCAGTAAGCCGTAAGTGGAATATCATATGCTTTCATCATTAAAATATCTTCCACAAGTTCGCTGTTGAATGGCGCATTAACCTTTGTTCCGTCATAATATTCTTTTCTATTAACATGATTATCTCTCCATCGCCATGGTCCCAGCGCCCATTCCGGCGGAATGATAGAAGGCCCCGTTTCCAGCGCATGTTTCTGTACAACCTGCAAAGGTGTAGAACCTGTATAAATTTTAAACGCAAACTCAGGTCCTTCAAATGAAATCTGCACGGCATTTTGGTCAGCTTTACAAAAATCAAACACCCCGGGCCAGGTTCCTTTAACAAAAAATCCATAATTACTGGAGGATATGTAAAATGGCGCATAAGCAGAAACCGTCGGTTTAAGATGCATCTCTACCTTTTCACCCCGCAGATCCATAGCTGTTTCGATACCGTCTGCCCATGAATTTTGCTGTCTGCCATCAACTACGCGTTCAAAAATACCCGTAAAATATTCATTTTCACTCGCCGCGATATTAATAAACCATCGTGAAGCTTGTGCTTTGCCAGTAGTTTGAAAATTTAAATTGAAATCACTATTGACTTTATCTCCAGTGATTCCTAATTCAATTGCTGACTGTTCATCAATCGTCCATTTATATTTTACTGTTCCGTTTTCACTAACTGTTTTATTGGATTGACTGCAGGCGTTATAGGCTGAAAACAGATATAAGACTAAGAGTACTATTAATAATCGTATTAAATTCATCTTTATTGTATCTCCTTTATTATTTTATAAGTTCAACATTTTCAAAGTAGAATTTTAATTTTCTTTCAGACTTCCTTTCATAATTGAATAATTAACTGCCTGAATGTAAAATTTATAATTCTATGCTTATTTACTCTTCTCCATTATAGATTATGTTTTATTGAAGTGTCACTACCTTCAAGTATTTATTCAGTGAGAAATCCTTTAATGCTTTTAAGCCTCGTACTAAACAATATGCGTTCATTTGTGCTCCCATTGCATTGGTGTGGGTGGTTTCATCACCGTCAAAATACAGAGCAGTCACACGTTCCTGTCCGAGTTCATCGTAGTGATCGCAAATTAATGTATTCAAATCTATGAATGTGGCGCCTTCCTGTTCGGCAGCCTGTTTGGCCCATTGACCATAGCTATTCACCGAACGATTAATTTTTCCATCAGTCCAACGATTACGCGGAATGGGTGAACACACAATGGGTGTTGCGCCCTTTTCTTTTATATCTTTTATATATTGACGTATATACCAGCCGTAAGTATGAACAATTTCATGCTTGCCGGTGAGTATATTATCTATCTCCTCAGTTTCCTCGCCGTTGCCATTGATGGTGCCGCGGGCACGGCGGTCGTCGTTAACCGGGCTGGCATCATTGTGTCCAAACTGCATAATGACGTAATCGCCTTTTTTGAGAAACGGATAGACTTTATCCCAAAATCCAAGTGTGCGAAACGTACGGCTGCTGGTGCCGCCCCAGGCCTTATTCTCAACATTTATCTGTGTCCGATCAAAAAAATCGGCAATCGGTGCACCCCAGCCCCATTGGCCATTTGCCCCATTACCTTTGGTTCCTGTTCGTACAGTGGAATTTCCGATAGCATATAATGTCGGTTTTGTTGAATCCGGTTCCGGCTGCACCTCCGGCATCCAGATCGAAGTCATCCATTGGCGTACCTGTTCAACCAGAACATTCGGTGCGTATTTAGTAACGCTGATCCCTTCTTTAGAAAGCATCTCCGTCAATGGACTTTCAATCGCTTTTAAACCGGAAACAACCATAGCAGCGTTGATATTAGCCCCCTCCGGATTGTTATGCGTGTGATCTATGGGGAAAAGCTCACGGACGCGGATGGGACCGAGCAGTGCGTACTGGTCGGCAATCATATTACGCAAATCGATAAATTTGGTATTGGTCTCTTCCGCTACTTCTTTAGCTAAAGTACAGAAGGTGTTTTTCCGCTCAATCTTACCGTCTGGCCATACATTTCGGGCAGTCATACTCATTACAATCGGAATGGCGCCTTTGGCTTTGGTTTCAGTAATCATTTTACGCATGTACCAACCAAACGTGTGGACAACTTCGTGTTTACCGGTCATTAAATTATCAATTTCCTGAGTTTCATCGCCATTCGTGGGAATTGAACCCCGGGCACGACGCTCATCGTTAATTTTACCGGCGTCATTATGACCAAATTCGATAAGGACATAATCACCTTTTTTCAAATCGTTCCTAAGCGCCTCCCACATACCTTCCGTAACAAAGGTGCGGCTGCTGCGACCACCCCGGGCACGGTTATCTACTGTTAACTTAGCTGGATCAAAATATTTCTGCAGATGGCTGCCCCAACCGTTTTCAGCACCATTTTTAGCGGTAGAGTTGCCGGCAATATATAAAGTCGGCCCATCGATATTCATGCGGGCCATTTGCCAGCACATCATTAAAAATGCACCTAATCCGTGTAAATCATTTGTTTGACGCGGACGCTGCAGGTAATAGTCACAATCCTTCCGGGCCATCGTTCCCTGGCTAACGTCTTTTAAGTTAGCAAATCCCTGATCATCAATTGAGAATTTGTACTTCAGAATACCTTTATATCCGTTGATTGCCATTTTTCTGAAACTTACAGGCACATAACTTTTCTCAACAGCCTTTGCAGTAAAGTAAGTGTACATACAGGAACATGATGTTTCCAGCCAGTTATCCGCATTATCCGGTTGATCGACAAGTTGATACCATAATCCGGTACCTTTATCCTGGAATTGGGCAAGTCCGTCGATTAAGTTTGATAATATTTGAATCAGTTGTGCACGTTTAGGGTGACTCTCAGGGATATAATCTAAAATATCAACAATCGCCATACCAAACCAACCCATGGAACGTCCCCAGAAGCAATGTGATCCATGATCAGCATTATCCGCCCAGTCTTCCGAGCCGTCTTCATCATAAGCATGATAGAGTAATCCGGTCTTTTCATCTTCTAAATGACTTGCATAAATAATGATTTGATTGGCTGCTTCCGTATAACATGTTGTATCGTCAAACGTTTTGCCATAGGTTACCAGAAACGGTAAGGCCATATATACACCGTCCAACCACAATTGACCTTCTTTCGCCGTATCGTGATGAAAACCACCATCAGAAGTTCTGGGAAAAGTTCTTAGTGTGTTACGAATATAATCCACTGCTATTTTATATTTCTTTTCTCCGGTTTCCTGATAGAGATATAATGTAGCCAGTCCGGGCTGGCAAGTGTCAAGACTCCAAATATTCCGGTCAATATCACCATTTTCATCAATGTGATCATCAATCACCCAGCGCCCTAAATTTTTCGCAGATGTTCTTTTCATTTGCGAGTCTATGACTTTACGTGCATTATCAATCTGAGCACTAAGTGAATTAAATGTCAAGAAAACGCTAATTAATGTAAAAATAATGATTTTAATTGTTTTATTTTTCATCATTTAATAATCTCCGTTTAGAATTTTCCCACTAATGACCGTAAGCCTAAATGTCATTTTCACATTTCAACCGGTACTTTTCCAACTAAAATAAATTTTGTCTCATAAGGCTTCAAATCTAATTTAAATTTAACATATCCGGTATGTGATAATGACCCATCGACTTCCGTGATTTTACCATCCATAGCATCCCATTCCTGAATTTTTCCTTCACCGGCAAGTGTTACATCTCTCACTTTTTGTTCTGTACTTTCATTAAAGAAAAAATACAAATCGGCGTCTGCAAGCTTGCGGTGATTATATTTAATTTCAGAACAAGCACTATCCAGTTTAACATCCGGTTCCGGCATTGCATTCAAAACCTCAGATGTCAATTTTCCTGATGGTTCTATTAGAGCCCAACTCAGGTCAGCAGGAGCAGAAGCGTCCCGGAATGTTCTATCGATTATAAGCGATGGTTCAACATCAAGAAAAATAACTTTTCCACCGGAAGCAGCGAAATTTTTTAATCGGTCAAGAGCCTGCTTTGAAATTGCATATGCCGACGGAACGATCACAGTTTGATATGTTTGACCACTCATGTTTTTGAACCTGTCATCTACAAGCTGCATAGAAGATGAAAGTGCAGTTTCGTCCACAAAATCAAAATCGCGCTGCATTTCGAGTAATTCCCGCATGAGTTTTAATACGTATTTATTTGAATCATCATGTCCAAGCCATAAACTGGTTGTCGGGTAATATATTGCAATATCGGCTGCAGGTCTTCCCTGAGATAGCAAATAACAGGAACGGTGTATATATTTGGCAATGTGCGGGAATTCTTCAGTCGCATTCCAACCATGCAATCCTAGTTTCCCTCTCGTCGATGCGGGAACGAACATCACTTCGACCATGTTGAGACCACGAACGAGCTGATAGTCCAGCACCCATTTGGCCTGTGCAACATTTGGTTCAGTACGATAGGCAGCAAAACTTTCGGTAAATGCCCTAGTTTTACCAAAAACGTGAGCAGCCGACGATGCATACTTAGGATAATCGGTAACTTTTCCATCATCCGGCCAAATCTGATTCCAGATTGCATCTACACACGGCATCTGAACATGTCTCAGACATTCAAAAAAATCACCTTCATGTGCAACCAGCTGGTTCATATCGTCTTCTTTATTCAGATGGACGAGATATTCCAAATTGTTGCTAGCGCACCAGTCAGCTTGTATTTGAAAAAAGTTTTTACCGAATAAATCGGACCAGACATCCCAGTAATCTGCTTTGATCCGTTTTTGTTCTTCAGTTGGTTTACTTGTAAAAAATGAGGCTACATAGGGTTCAACGTTGTACCCTTTACGCTGTTTAAAAATCTCAAAAATTTGCGGTGTCCAGGGTATACCGCGAATGCTGTAATCCGGTTCATCCCCGCGAAATCCCAGCACTGTTTTACCGAACTCGGAACCTACATACTTCTTGTGTTGTTCATGCGTAAATTGGATAAATTGACGTGTGGCAGCTGAATCAAGATAATCACAAAGTGAGTTACTAGGATCTTTCCCACGTGTTGGATTATTCACTGCCCGCGTTGGCGAACTACGGAAATCATGTTTAATGAGTAACACGATCCATTGTCCTTCTGGCGCCGTCCACTGCATGTTGCCTGACTTGATATCCAGAATTTGATTTGTAGTATCAGCCTTGTTAATTGCAATTGCACTTACGATATCAGAAGCTAATTGTTGAGAAATTTCTTCTCCACCGTCGACTTCCAAACGATCAGCCTCAACTAACGCCTTCATTCGCAGTTCCGGTGCATCGGTTGTAAATTTACCCCCAGCAAATCCGCTTGGGTATTTACCTTCATCAACAATCCAGACACGCATGTCTCTTTCGCGCGCCAGTTCCACAGTACGCTTAACCATTTCCAGCCACTCCTGCGAAAGATAAGGACTTCCCATATCATAACCTGATTCCAGGGTGACAATATGGACACCTCTTGCTTTGAACGCATCAAGGTCCCGGGCAATGACTTCTTCGGTGATTTCACCATCCCAGCCCCAATAAAATGTCATACTATATTCAACCGGCGGAGACTGGAAATTAGCGGCAAGTTCATCCACACTCGTGTCGTTGAAAGTCTGCCAGGATCTGTTATCTGAGCACCATTGCAAACCAACACTTAGAATTATTAGTAAAATTACTCTAAAATAATACATGTTTGTTGTCCTGCTATAATATTTAAAATTATTTAATTCTTGTATTTGCGAATTTATAAGTTTTTCTCTTTTACATTTTCCAACTTCGTATTATCCACTGCCTCACACTCATATGTTTTAAAATTCTTCACATTCTTCAAAATGAACATTGGCACATCTTTCAGTTTCCGGGTATTAACATTATTGAATTTTGCATTCTGCACATCATCCAATACAAATGCCGGTCGCATGTCGTCATTAACATAGCGGATTTCAACATTGTTAAATTCAATACCTTCAACATGGCGTACAAAGAATCCATAGGCAGGGATTTTACCAAAGAAACGCGGATCCGGATAGTGATCTTCCAGCTCCGGCACTTCTATCTCCGTATAATCAGCAGGTGCTCCGCCTGTAACCAGAAACTGGATATTATTGAGTTTAACGTCCTCGATATTATGACCGGGAATACCAACAATCAGTGATGCAGATTCTGGATTAGCATTATGTACAATGACATTGCTGATGTTAATACGCCGCATTTTACCGACTTTCAAATCCTTCGGACCACGCATCCGGCTGCCGATGCGAAGGAAAAAAGGTGAATTAGTAATATCACGCATGGTGATGTTAGAAATTGTAACGTCTTCTAGAATACCACCATCAACGGTTTCTAATGCCAGACCGCGGCAATAATCGAAAGTACAATTTGTAATTGTAATATTTTTAAAACCGCCATTGGATTCGGTACCAAATTTGATACGGCCGGTCACACCGCCATGGTCAGGTGCCTCGGATTGTGTTTTCTGAAATGTGCCGTCAAGAAGTGTATGCAAATCATAACCGCTGACCTGACAGTTGGTAATCATCACATTCTCGGTAGACCTGGCATAACCCAGTGCATAAGAGCTCTTAAGTACAATTGCATCATCATTAGGGGTATTGATGAGACAATTTGATATACGCACATTGACGCAGCAATCGACATTAATTGCATCTCGGTTGGTATCAATAGTCAGGTTATCAACAGTAAAATTATCCACACCGGTTGGTAAAATTGCGAAGTGACCACATTTTTCCATGGTAATATCTCGGATAAGAACATTCCGGCAATTTTTAAGTGCGATTGCTTTATTTCCGGCACCCTCTTCATCGCTATCCCAGCGCTGTAAACCATCGCCCTGAATTTTACCCGGACCTGTTATCGAAATATTGGTTAAGCCTTCACCCCAGATCAGACTGTTCTTCCAATGACTATGCCCAAAATCCTGATACATATCCCATTCATTAGGTTCCGCAGGATCGTATTTGCCATCATGTTCTGTATGGTTTGCAGCTAGGATTACAGCCCCATGATCCAGATACAAGCCAATGTTGCTCTTTAGGCGAATCGTAAAGCTTAAATAGGTTCCTGCTGGAAAATAAACCGTACCACCGCCTGCTTCTGCCGCAGCATCGATCGCTTTATTAATTGCCGGAGAATCTATCGCTTTTCCATCACCGGCAGCACCAAAGTCTTTTACATTATACTGAGCGGCAAATAGTGGTGTTGAGATAATAACTATTAATATTAATAAAACGATTGTATTCACAAGACGGTTAGTATACACGATGGTGTTCCTTTCTTGATTCAATAATATTTTAAAGTAATAATAATCTTTATATAACCTCATGTCATATTGAGCAAAACCGAAATATCCCCATATAAAGGACAATATTTAGATTCTTCACTTTGTTCAGAATGACAATCCATTGGTTTTCCAAAGAACTCTAAAAATCTACTTCACCATAACATCCCATACCTTAGATAATCTTGATGCCCCTTCTGGTCCCTTAACATCCAAAATCACAACATAAGTCCCGGCTTCTTTATAGACATGTATCGGATGCTGTTCTGAAGATGAAGCGCCATCACCAAAATCCCAATGCCATGAGGTAATCTCACCGAATGATTCATCCTGAAACGCTACCAACCGTCTTTTCATATCAACGATTTTGAACGACCAATCAGCCTGAATAGGCTTGTATAACTGCGGTTCAAGCGGCATCAATTTAAAGGCACACAAATAGGACGCATGACCATACATTAAATGATGGCGGGAGAGATTCCAAAAAGAATGGTGATTATCATTCACATCATCATAATCAAGGACAGCAAAGGATAAACCAATAATTTTATTCATTTCCAGAACAGAAGGAACAGCTCTGTCGGATCCTTCTGGTCCGGCATAATCGAATGGGGTTATCCAAAATTCAAGTACTAGCTTTCCTGAATCACCAGGCTCGAAGTCATAATTGTAAACCGCATTTGCAAACGGAAGCTCTTTAATCCACGGCTGAACACCCCAAACCATGGTCCAGTCTTTATCTTTGGCTGGAGTAAAAATATGATAATTTTGTGCATGCACACCATGAATCGCCCAGTTCGCATCGGAAATGTTTATCCTGTCATCACCGGGAGCCGCGGCACCAACGTAATCCGGTTTCCACAATTTTTCATGTCCTTTATCAATCAACGGACCGCCGGATGCATCACCATCAACGACTATTTCAAATTCATCGTTGTGCAATGTTGGTAATGAAAAATCCCAATAATTATCATAAGCTTCATAAAGAAAATAAAGCCGATTCAATCCTTTTACCCAGCCAATACGCACGCATATATCAAGATCATCCTTATCAACTGCATTATGTTCACCAGTATCATCAACAAGCTGATCCGTATGAATACGATAGTCTTCCGGCACAATACTCCAATCGGTAGTATCGCCATCCATCCGCGGGATCATATTGGCAGGAAACTGGAAAACTTTAAACGTGGTATCCGGCCGGTCAAGCGCATTAGCTGTTATAAAGAAACTTTGTATAATGATTAAAATAAATAGTGGAAGACCCTTCATAAATTTTCCTTGAGTTACCCACCTAACTTCAACTTCCCCCCTGTTCACAGAGGGGATTGAGGGGGTGTTTCCTTCTTCTTTCACAAAACGTTTTACGATGCTTTTCATTCTTCTGTTATTCTACATTCTTTTGAATAATTGCTTCACCCTCTTCAACGTGAATCGTTAACCCTGAAAGATCCAGATCCTTTACGTTTTCCACCTCAAAACCTGTTTTAGCATTTATTGTGCAATTTTCAAAGACTACATTCTGTATCGGGCTGTCATCAAGTCCGTACATGTCGCCAACCTTATCAACTGTACCGGAGACATTAATAATTTTTACATCGCGTACAACGGGAAGTGGATCTGATGGCGGTTTAAGTGGCGGTACCATGCGCCAGGCCATATTAAATTCAAATGCTTTACGGGTATTTTTAAGTACAATATCGCGGTAAGTGATATTTTCGACTACGCCTCCTCGACTTGGCTGAGATTTGAATCGAATTGGCGCCCAATTATCGGCTTCAACAATACAATCGCGAATTTCAACTTTACGGATGCCACCGGACATTTCACTACCCATTGTTACGCCGCCATGTCCATATCGAAAATTACACTTCTCAACAAGAATATCCTCAGCCGGACGATTGACACGTCGTCCATCTTCATCTTTACCGGATTTGATGGCAATACAGTCATCATTCACATCAATATCGCAATTTCTGATTTGAACACGGATACTGGAATCGACATCAATACCGTCTGAACTAATGATATTATGTTCAGCGCGTATAATCAGGTTTTCAGCAACGACATCTTCTGAGTACAAAATAAACAATCCCCAGCAAGCTTGATTCTTAAAATTCAGTCCGAAAACAAGTACATTTTTACAATTCTGAATTGCAATTAACCGAGGCCGGCCAACTTTCAATTCTTTGCTTCCACGCGGATAACGTTTCATCCATTGATCACCCGAACCATCGATCGTACCTTCTCCGGTCAATTTGAAATCGTGCATATCAAATACATTAATCAAAGCAGAAGTCCATTCCTTTTCTTCGCCTTCCCAACGTGTGGCAACCTGTGGATAATCATCAGGATTAACAGTGCCTTTTAATATGCCATCCTTCTCAATTTGAAGATTAACTCCCTGCTTTAAGAATACTGCGCCGGTAACAAAAACACCTTCAGGTACTACAAGAATACCTCCGTCCTCTTCGGCACACTTGTCTATGGCAGCTTGAATTGCCTGGGTGTTTAATGTCTTTCCATCACCAATAGCACCGTAATCAGTGATTACAAAACTTTTAGATTGTTTTGATAACTGAGCATTACCACATTGAACAAACAAAAACGATAAAATTAGCATTATCCGTAGTTTTCTATACATTATTTATCCGTCTATTAGTTATACTTCTCTTAAATTAACCTTACATCCTTAAAAATATCATCAGCCTTCTGAATCTTTTTTTCGTGCCTTCAGATCAAATTCAATTTTTGCTAGCAATTTATCATTGACCGGATAGAAGAAAAGTAATAGCCCACAAACCGCCAAAAATCCAGCTGGAATCAGGCTAAATAGTACTTTAATACCATTCTGGATATCCGGCGTGATCGGTTCGCCTTTGATGTAGCCAAATTGTCCTAACATATATAATCCCATAAATCCACCAATGGCTACACCTGCTTTAATCGCGAACATGATGCCCGCTGTGACAAGTCCTGTAGCTCTTTGATTAAATTTCCATTCATGAAAATCCGCAACGTCTGCGAACATTGCGAATAGAAATACGGGCATGGCCCCGGCTAATATCGCCCAGATAAAATTCATGACACTGAGCAAGACAAAATTCTGTTCCGGAAGCCAGTAGAAAATTGCCCCAAAAAATACACTAGCCAGTGTAATAACAATTATTGTAATTTTTTTATCGAAATACTTTTTTAAAGGTGTACTGAGAAATACCCCTGCCATCATACCAATGGTGCCTATGGTTAGGAACGTTGTCGTTTGATCAAAATCAAGTTTAAGTGAACCAATACCAAGTGACCACAGGACTTTACTCCCCTCACCATTCACATTATCAAAATAATAAGCAACCATACCGTTTCGAATCATGTTATGTATGAGCCAAAAAACTGAAGCTACAAAAATTACGATCCAGGGAATATTTTTAGACACATCTTTAAGATCACCTATGAAGGAACTTTTTTGTTCTTTTGCAGGTGCCACCCTTTCACGAGTTGTTAAAAAGGTAATAAGCAGCAGAATAATAGCGATAGCTCCGAATACACCCATTGTCACCTGAAAACCCAGCGCCTGGCTATACCCTAAATCAGCATTGTAGCCCGGATGTGATGGATCAGTACCGAAGAAACGTGCCAGTGGCAGAGTAAAAGTTGTAATCAACATAGCACCTACGAAAGCAAAGAAAAAACGATATTGTGACAGAGTTGTACGTTCTTTCGGATTTGGCGTCATTACCGCCATCATCGATGAGTATGGGATGTTAATAGCTGTATAAGCCATAGTAGCTAATATGTAAGTGACATAAGCATAGACAATTTTCATGTTGTGGCTAAAGTCCGGTGTTATAAACATCGCAAATGCCAATATGCCATAGGGTATAGCCATCCACAATAAATAGGGACGAAATTTACCCCAACGTGTATTTGTTCTGTCAGCAATCATTCCCATAAGGGGATCATTGATCATATCCCAAACGCGCGTTATGAGGAACATGAAACTGGCGACTTTCGCATCAATACCAAACACATCTGTGTAAAAGATCATCTTTATTTCATTTGATTTATTACGCACTTTGCCATATGAAATTGATTCTAGCAGCATACTGCTACAGGCTGTTAAATTAAATATCCATAACCTGAATTCCATGCGGCTCTAAATTTACTTCAATAGCATTGCCTTTATTATCAATTACCTTTGTTTTTTCCTTAAAATCACTACTGCTAATAACAACCAGTTTATTATCTGCTGCATAATAAGCACAATCAGTAATGACGTTACTACATGTCCATACTCCATAGTCTGATTCCTTACGGGCTGCTGTATAAATTGACCGATGCAATAGTCGTGAGTTTTCCGCTGAGAATTTAAATCCGGACATGTAGATTGTTTTGCCCTTACCAAACGAATGTAAAGTGATTTGCGGGGAACCTTCTTTTTCTATTAGTACATTAGTGTCTTTGCTAAGAATAAAGATATTGTCAATATCTTTACCAAAATCGAGATCACCATAGAAGTCTTCAAGCATAAAATGTGTTGATGATGATGCTACCACCGGTAATTTGGAATTGCACATCGTAAAACCAACTTCCCGGTCAACGCCAAGCAAATGTGCCAACTGGAAGTATTGACTGGAATGTTTTACTGCGGACGGTTCACCGATTCCAATAAATCCACCGCCTTCAGCAACCCATTTTGTGATTGTTTCAATCACTTTTTCGTTTTTCCAATAGTCACCGCCGCTCCATGCAGTTCCGACTTTTCCGGCGTTTATGATAACATCGGTATCTTCAGGAATACCATTTTCCAGAATATCCCGAAATCCGGTAAACGATACATCCATTGGCAGACCAGCCAGAGATTCTGTAACCTCGTAAAGTTCGACGCCGGGGATAAAATGACCGACATAATCCCATGAGCGCCATTTGCCCCAAGCTGTCAGAACAACTACTTTCAGAGGTTCAGTATAAGGTGATCCATTGGCATGAAACTGTTTGAGTGTACGAAATTCATTGGCAATATGATCAATTGCATCAATAAATTCGGGAAAATCCTGAACAAGATGTAAATAACCACCTAAACCAATACGGTCGATTGGAACACGTAACAGACCCCGGCGAATGTTGACCCAGAATCGCTTAGCGTCAAGCGCCGGATCGCCTCCTTCCATAAAGGTCGGTTCACCTTGTAACCCGGTAGGGAACAAATATGGATGCAAACGCAATTCTTTGGTTTTCACTCCGTCTACTCCGGAGCATAACCTGGTCTCAAATGCATTAAACACACATTTGATCAGACCGTCGAAATTCAAATCTTTATATCGTTTGCCCCATGGTTCAGTACCGATCCAGTGATCATCGTAAAACATATAGGCAACTTTGCCAGCATCGTGAACCATATCGATACATTTACGACCAAAACTGACGACAAACTCATTTATAAAATTCATCCAGTCCCACAATCGATCAGAAGGCACATTATGGCTGGAACAATAGGCACCGTTATTGACAAAATCTTCGCTGGTTAATTCATAACCTTTGGCTTCGGCGAAAAGTTTCATCGCCCTGGGACTCACTGTCATTTCATACGATCCCCAGTCTGCATAGCGAAATTTCTGAATTGAAGGATCACCCCAAAACCAGGCGAAATTATAAAACAATGATGTAAAACGTACTATTTTCGTTTTCGGACGTTCAGCAAGCCACTTTTTTAGGTAGTTAAGGATAGCTTGCTGTGCTTCCGGATAAATCGGATCAATCGGCATCTGATGTTCCCGATCACCCCAATCATTAGTAATATGATTGTACATGGAAATGCCTTCCCAAATACGGTAGACCAGGAAATTTACTGTGTATTTGTGCCACATTTTGGCATTTTTGACAGTCACCTTTCCGGTGGCTGAATCGAATGTCCACTCATCCTTTTGGATTTCTTCACCGGTAGTGCGATCGAACACCTGCCACCATACTTTGGGACTATCATTAGCATTCACCTCAAACTGGTCACGGAAAAAGCCTTCCAATAAGTCAATTGTGACCGTATTTTTTTCTGCTATTACGGGATCGCTCATCAGATAATTCTGTTGAAGTTTATCTCTGTTAGCTTTAGCCCACTCATTATCAGCCCGGATCAGGCAAATAGTAGAATAGATTGGATAATCTGTCTGGATAATTTTATCGGAAAGAGCTGTGCCGTCGCTGTCGCGAATGGCGTCTGCACCCCACCGTTCGGCTAATTCCAGTGTTAAATCCTCATATCCCGCCTCACCGGGAAGCGTAAAGTTTCCTTTTGTCTTTATTTGCTCTTTCATTGTTACCTTTCAGGTTTACACTATTTTTTTATTCTCTTCCCATCAACTTTTTTAATTTTAAAATCTCCACTCCCGCATCAATAACAGCACCAAGTCCATGAGTTTCATTTGTCCGGGCCGGACGGTTGTAGTAGTATACGATACTTTCATTAATATTCGTACCCACACAAATATCTTTCAATTGCCCCTTAACAGTAATTTTGTATTCTTTCAGACCATCCCAGCCTTGCAAGGCAATCGAAGCATAGCGTTTATCAATCCAGCCTTTGTTAACCGCTTTTGCAATACCGTACACAAACATGGCTGAAGCGGATGATTCCATATAGGAATCCGGTTTATCGATCAGTTGACGCCACAATCCTTCTGCTGTTTGATATTTTGCCAATCCTAAAATCTGGTGTTCCAGGTTCTGCCGTAACTCTTCACGTCTTGGATGATCATCAGGCAACAACTCCAGAAGATGACATTGCGACATGATGATCCAACCATTACATCGTCCCCAGTGTGCAACACCGTTTCGCTTTAAATCATCATAGTAACAGTGAAAGAATAATTCAGTCTTTGGATCCCAAAGATATTTAGTAAAATTGAAAACCTGGTCCAAGGCGTCGTCGAAATATTTTATATCCCCAGTTAAATGCCCCATACGCGCTAAAAATGGTACGCTCATGTACAGATCATCTGCCCAGATAGTCATTTCATGAGGCGTCTTCCGGAATAGGGTACCATCATTCAATCGATCCTGTTTATTTGTGATAAAATCAGCAGTTTTATCGATATAAGCTCGGTATGCCTCATTCTTCTCAATTTGATAGACTTCAATCACGCTGGCGGCCATAGCACCACAATCATCCAACGATCCCATCGTCCAGAATTGTCCATAGGGCCAGCGGTAGTGCGGACGATCATGTTTAAACCGATCCTGGAAATATTTATAACTATTGAAACCATTTGCTACATGTTTAATTGGATAATTAGTATATTTTTCATCATTAAGCTGCTGTCCCAAATGGATCATTGCAATATTCATCACACCCATTAAATAACCCCATTCCGTATATGGATCACGAAAGCGGACTTCTACCCCTTCAGGAATATCTTCAATGGAATTATAGGTTTCATCTGATCCCACTGCCCTATAACCTAGTGTCGTTTGGTTTAGTATGTTGTCTGCAATGGTGCGGATAATTACTTCATCGACATCTCTCATTTGGGCAAAGCTGGCAGCAAAAGTCAAAAATACTAGGATAATTAATATCATCTTGTTCAAATTATTTCCTCCGATTTTAATATTTGGCCATGCTGGTGTATTTCGTTAATCATTGCATTTTCCCCACTGACCTTTTTAACCATTCCGCAGGCACCTGTACGATACAAATATTCATTGATCGACCATCTTCAGAAAGCATGGCCGACTGAATTTCAATTTTAGTGCCATCCGGACTAAATGTCGGATGTGGATGATCTCGTGCTGTTTGTTTATGACCTGCTGTCAACAGCATCATTTCATTCGTTTTTCTGTCGATTAGATATAACTCACGGGCAAAATTATCACCGACTGCAAACCGTCCGTCCAGAGATCCACTTACATGCCAAAAACCGCTGCCATAAGGTATTTGCCCGGCAATAATCATCTCACGAGTTTTAATGTTGACAATGCCTAAACCTGTTGGTTTTTCACGAGTGCCTGATGGCCCCCATTCGGCTTCCTGTCCGGGATTGGATCCTTTAACACCGGTACCCTCAGGATTAACACCTGATGAAACTCCCGGAATAGGCCGATGTCCCATAATAGCAAAAGCTACCTCATCGGGCGTAATCACAGCTTCGTGGGTTACCCACTCATATGAAGCTTCAGGATATAAGGGACGCAGTCCGGTGCCGTCGGAATTGACAATCCAGGTCCTTTGCGGCGCCTTGCCTCCAGTTTCCCAGCAAAAAACAATCTGTCCAGGCACCCATGGATTGCTTTGAATATGTCCTGTTTGAAACGGCACTGATATCACATATTTTATATCACCACTGTTTACATTCATGCCGGCGATGCCACCCGGCCCTGCCCCCATATGACGAGGTCCAAAATTTTCTTCAATTACAGTCCCCTCTGGCAAATGTTCCATGGCTTTATCTTTACCTACTCGAAACCAAATCCATTCTTCATCCGCATCAAGTGCCATATCCCCTCTTGCCCCGTAATCTGTAGGAATAGTGCCGCAGATTCGCTGGTACTTTGATTCAGGTTTTAGATTGCCCGATTTGCTATCTGCAAACAGGGTAGCCAAATCCACTTCGATTATATCCATTGCTCTGTCTTCGACTGGTCGCATATAAAATAATTTCATGGATTTACGGGCAACTAGCAACATGCCTCTATATCCACCTTCCGTGACTTGCACTATCACACCGGTTTCTTCGTTTACTGCCATTGCCTCTCCCCTCACCCGGCGCGAACGAAATATCAACCATTTACCATCAGATGTCCATTGATTATGTGTTTGGTAGATTTTTGAATCTCCTGCAGGAGTGCTGGTCAGAAATGTTAGCTTTATTCCGGTCGCGGGATCGATTACTTCTTTCTTTTCCGAGGGGAAGCGCGTTCCAATTTGCGCTTGTGTACATGCGCTGGTAAAAAAACATATTATTATGATTATAATCATGTTTTTCACTTTATTCTCCTCCTTCATAATTATCTGTAATAATATTAATTATTTTAATTCTCCAAAATAAAAATATAACGTCCGTTTTATTTCACCCTCAATTTTGTTCATTTCACTTGAAGGTCCTAATTTTGCCGGTTGTGCACTAATGCGCGTTGACATCTGTGTACCTATAGGGGGTATGTAATCTAGAAATGAAATATCACCCGTTGGCGATACTGGATGTTTTTCTAGTCCGCGCAGTGCGTAAAAATCGAATAAACGAACAAATAAATCATCCTGTTTGCTAGCAATAAAAATTCTTCCTTCTACAGTATTGATTTCCATCCAGGCAATGTCTGAAAAGTAGCCTTTAAATTCCGGAAACTGCCATGGCGCTGTCCCTGCAAATGTATTATTGTAAGAATTTTCCCATATATTAAAAGTAACGCCCTGCATCCTATTTTTCCAAACACGATAGGGCCCGTTGCCTAACCATTTAGCGCTTAATACAAATTCTTCGGGATAATCAAAACTGATACCGCTGAAATCATACTTCCCGAACAATTCATATGAATAAGTCATTTCCAGCCAACCGTTTTGATACAATTTCCAACGCACCGTTTTCAGACCGCCCTGATAGCTCGATTCAACCACATAGCAACCATTTTCCTGATAGTGTCTTAATCCGATAAAACTTGAATTTCCTGCGCAAAAGACAGGGCCATTGTTAAAGTGAATTTTACGAGAGCGATTTTTAATCTTAGTATTAACACTCGTTAATAAACCAGAAATTTTGTTGAAGGATATAGAATTGTCGTTTGTTACTAGCGTTAGTAAAGTATCATTTTCATCAATGTTGATTACATTATTACCCTTCAAATTTATGAATGAGTTGGTTAATGATTCGCTGCTTTGAATTTTCCATGACCAGGTATAAATATCTTTGTCTGATGGATCAATAGCCGTCAACAATAAAGCTTCAGCATCTCGCCAATTCTCCGGCAGGGAGAGTTTAATATTGCCGCTTGCATGCGGTTCAATATCAGCACCCACACCAGATCCATTGTCGATAATAACATAATTACGCAACAGGTCATTCGGCTTACGAAATTTCACTAATTTCCAATCAAATATGCATTGATTGAGGTTGGTAAAATCAAATCGATTTTCCACAGGAATAGCAGCTTCAAATGATTCTGATATTCCCTTCATATCAATATGAACCGGCGAAAAAATCTGTTTAATGGCATTAAAGCTGCCTTCTTTTTCTCGATGTGGACCCAGAATGCCGTCAGGTGCATTTACAGCATTTACATCAATGCTCCATCCCAAATCAGTACGAACGATTCCCTCATCTAGCAGTGCCCAAATAAATCCACCACCGGATTTATCCGAATTCCACATTAGCTCCCATATATCGTACAGACCGGCACCGCCACCTCCATCGTACTGGGAATGCAAAAATTCCGTGGGCATATAAATATTTTCTTTTTCAACAAGCTGCTTTATGCCGTAAAATTTTTCATAATGATTGGTATCGATATAGTTAAAAACATTTCCTGGTTTATGATGAGCATGGATTACGGTTCTGTTCGAAGGATCATATTTTGAAAAATCATCATCCAGTTCTTTGTTTGTACCGCCTTCATTACCATTACTCCAGAAAATTATCGACGGGTGATTCACATCCCGAATGACCATTTCTCTTACCAGTTTCTCACCAACTTTTGTATCATAAGCATTATGCCAGCCGGCCAGTTCATCCAGCACATAAAGACCAAGAGAATCACAGTAGTAGAGGAAACTTTGGTCCGGTGGATAATGGGAACATCGGACAGCATTCATATTCATTTCTTTTATTAATTTCACGTCCATCAAATCTATACTTTTATTCATACATCGTCCAGTTTCCGGCCAAAAAACATGGCGGTTAATCCCCTTCATTTTTATTTTTTGACCGTTAATATAGATACCATCATTTGGTTTGACTTCTATGGTCCGGAAACCAAATTTTTCCGAGGTTTGATAAAGGACACCGGAGTTCCTTTTCAAACACAGTTTTACCTTATAGAGAGCCGGCGTTTCAGAGCTCCAGAGAGAAGGATTTTCAATTTTTGTTTTTAATGTTATTTCGGAATTGTCTTTATTAATCTTCTCTGAAATTGTTTTTATCAAATGATTTTCAGAATCAAATATTTCAGCAACAAGGGTACTACTATCTATTATATTTTTTGTGGATACCTTAACTTTTAATGAACCGTCCGCATAAGCTGCGATAGCAATTTGTTCAATATATTCACAGGGATAGGCTTCCAGGTAGACCGGACGAAAAATGCCACCGAATATCCAATAATCTGCATAACGTTCTGCCCGATTCACCGATTCGTTAGACGACATTTTACTTACCGTAACTTCAAGCAGATTAGGCTTATCGAGATAAATTAAATCTGTAATGTTATATTTAAATCTGTAGAAAGCACCCTGGTGAATTTCACCTGCCGAGGTACCGTTTATTTTGACTTCAGTATCTGTCATTGATCCCTCAAAAACGATAAATATTTCTTTATCGCACCAGGACTCCGGAATAGAAAATGTATGTTTATAAAGACCCTGTTCATCAGCATATTTGAATTGTGGACCATAAGTATGATAATCGCGGCCGTAATTATAGCTGCCAAATCCTTGTTGTTCCCATTGGGATGGGACTTCTATCTTTGTCCAGTAACCACTTTTACGGCCATCAGTACAATAAAAATCCCATTTTACTGTATTTAAATTATCGCTTCCCGAGAGGTATTGAATCTGTTTTTCATTTGAGGGATTTGAAAAGATATGTGTGGAATATAAAAAGCAAATAAGACTTAAACAAATGATATATTTTGAAATGGGTCTCATATTATTTTTATTTTTCGAGATAATTATGTGAACTAGGAAAATAGGTCACTTTTATTTATCCCTGATTAAGGTAATGCTCATTAAACCAATAACTACTTCATTTGCAGTCGTTTCTAGCTTTAATTGTTTTAATTCTTTTAAAGGATTTAATGGAATATCAAACACTGTAGCTGCTCCACCGTCAATAGCTCTGGAGGTAAAACCCTTTATAGAAACATAATCATCAAAATCACGGGTGATGTACCCCGTTTTGAGATGCACTCTTTCCGGTTTCGGTTCATTAAGAGAAAAGGCAAATTCATCGTCATAATAATCCTGTTCAATAGGCCACCATGTATCCGGATTACGTAATTGTAAACACTCTTCCTGATTATCCATGTATTCTATGATAATATTACCATTAGTAAATTGGCTCTGCATCGGATTCGTGGATCCCGTCATCAGAAAATATGCATGACTAGATTTTCCGGATAAAGGGATTATAATTTTATCGGGATAATTATCCCACAAAGATGTAAATATAATATTTTTTTCTTTCACATCGCCTGGTGTGGTAAATGGTATTCCTTGTGGTAACACAATTTTATTATTATTACCGGCACGTCTCCTTAAACCAGTATCATCGATATTTGGTTTTACCAGCGGAGAACACCAATTCCCGATTCCCTGCCATGGTAATTGTAATGTTGGGTAAGGTGATCGGGGAGACAAATATTTATTCTCAAAAATGTTAGTGACTTTGTCATTAAAATATTTGGAAAGATTAATCTCTTCCCATTTTTCATTTTCACTATTTTGAATATCCCAGTTCGCTATGGACTTTTCAACTGAACTTACGTCGTCGCATTTAAAACCCACCATATTAGTTCCGGTCACCAGATAATTATCCGGAATATTTATTAATTTTGAATTACTTTCAGGCTGAATTGCAAGTTCCTGCCTAAAACCACTTATTCCTTTATTGACTAGTAATATTCCCTTTTTGATTTTCGATGTATTATTATGGATACTGAATGTCAGTAAATTACTTTTCTGTTCAATTGGAGCATTTATATCGATTGGATTTTCTATTTCAAAACTTATCGGCGCCCACCAACTTATCTGTTCTTGTTTAAGTTTTAAAAAAATTGTTCGATGTCCTTTTTCTCCGATAATTTGTGAGTGCAAGTAATTATTACCTTTAACCGGATTTTTTAAAACCTTTTGCGGATCATATACTTTCATGATTCTTGCATTCTGGACAAACACACTCAGGGAATCATCTCTAGTAATGAAAGAATCATAGCTCGGCTCTACCGGCGGCTGTCCCTTCCATTTAATTTTAATAAGATATTCTTCTTCATAAGTACATGGAATTTCTATAATTGGATATCCTACAGTTTTTTCAATATTATTCCAGCTTGATTCCTTTCCATTAACTTTTATGGATTCAATGGAATCCATATTGGCAAACACCTGTAATTTCAGGTTCATTTTTTTAGGAAACTTTGGTATTATAGTATAAATATCAAAGTAATGATTTCGTTTAAAATCAAACAATATATCAGGGATAACCAGAGAAGCACTATTCCAATCCCGAGGCAGACCCGGACGAATCAATAGGGTATCACTTAGGGCGTTGGGTAAAACACCAAAAAGTCCCTCGACAAGAGTACGGGAAGCTACACCAATGGGATCTGCGAAATCACGATAAAGCTCTCCTCGCATGGCATCATAAAATGATAATTGTTGAAAATTGCCAGGACTTGAACCGAGGGACATGCTTTCCAGCAATGCGCTTTTCCATAGTTTGAAAGCGCTCTCTACTCGGCCTGCCTGCCAGTAAGCAAGTGTTGTATGCAATACTTCAGCAAGAGCTACACTGTTGACCGACCAAGTGTAGGGCTGCCAGTCTGTCGTGGATAAAGTATAATAACCGTTATCTGGCAAACCGTTCACTTTAATCG
>JARRPN010000026.1:0-29742 GCA_037382875.1 Calditrichaceae bacterium
CCGGTATGTATATCGGGAAAATGGGCGACGGTTCGGCTCCGGATGATGGTATCTATGTATTGTTAAAGGAAACGATTGATAATTCTATTGATGAATATATAATGGGATACGGTAAGAACATTGATATTGATATCAGTGACCATACGGTATCGGTTCGAGATTATGGCCGTGGTATTCCGCTGGGCAAAGTATTCGATTGTGTTGCCAAAATTAATACCGGAGGCAAATACGATACGGAGGCATTTCAAAAGTCAGTTGGATTGAATGGCGTTGGTACCAAAGCCGTCAATGCTCTTTCAGGTTATTTTAAAGTGGAATCCTGCCGGGATGGTAAAACAAAGGTGATTGAATTTGAACTGGGTGAATTAAAGAAAGATTATCCGGTGAAAAAAACCGATCAACCCAATGGGACAGCGATTACTTTTGTTCCGGATGAATCCATGTTCAAAAATTTCCGATTTTTACCGGAATTCATTGAAAATCAAATCTGGAATTATGTTTATTTAAATGCCGGACTTGCCATCAATTTTAATAAAAAGCGCTATTATTCAAAAAATGGTTTGCTGGATCTACTATCTCGTAAAGCGGATCCGGAGAACCTTCGCTATCCTATCATCCATTTTAAGAATGGCGATATCGAAATTGCCCTTACTCATGGCAATCAATATGGTGAAGAATATTATTCATTTGTGAACGGTCAGTACACAACCCAGGGCGGTACTCATTTAGCGGCATTTAAAGAGGCTATCGTCAAAACTCTTCGGGATTTTTACAAAAAGGATTTTGATGCTACTGATATTCGTGCCTCTGTTATCAGTGCCATAAGTATACGTGTTCAGGAACCCATATTTGAGTCGCAAACAAAGACTAAACTTGGTTCAACTACAATGGCTCCGCAAGGCGTTTCTCTACGTACGTATGTCAATGATTTTGTCAAGAAAGAGCTGGATGATTTTTTGCATAAAAATCCGGAAACAGCCGATGCACTTCTTAAACGCATCATGCAATCAGAGCGGGAACGTAAAGATATGGCTGGTATTAAAAAGCTGGCCAATCAAAGGGCTAAAAAAGCCAGCCTGCATAATAAAAAATTGCGTGATTGTCGTATTCATTATGACCAGTTAAAAAATGATCGTCGTTTTGATTCAACCTTGTTTATAACTGAGGGTGATTCTGCCAGTGGTTCCATTACTAAAGCCCGTGATGTGGAAACCCAGGCTGTTTTCAGTCTACGCGGGAAGCCGCTTAACTCTTTTGGTTTGACCAAAAAAGTAGTATACGAAAATGAAGAGTTTAATCTATTACAGCATGCGCTAAATATTGAAGACGGCATCGATGATCTGCGCTATAATAATGTTGTGATTGCGACGGATGCCGATGTGGATGGCATGCATATCCGATTACTATTAATGACTTTCTTTTTACAGTTTTTTCCTGATCTGGTTCGCAATGGTCATGTGTATATTCTGGATACGCCGCTTTTCCGGGTGCGTAATAAAAAAGAAACCATTTACTGTTATAGTGAAAAGGAAAAAGAAAATGCCATCAGTAAACTTGGATCAAATCCTGAAATAACCCGGTTTAAAGGTCTTGGTGAAATTTCGCCGGATGAATTTAAAAATTTTATTAATGAGAATATCCGTTTAGAACCACTAATGCTGGAAGAGAAAACATCCATATCTAAACTGCTGAGCTATTATATGGGTAAAAATACACCGGATCGACAGGAGTTTATTATTGATAATTTGCGGATTGAGCAGGATTTGTTGGAGGAAGAAACCGCTGCGTAGTTTTTACTGTCATTCTGATCCCGATGTATTTAATCGGGAAAAGAATCTGATCATTTATTTTTTCTAAGAGATTCTTCTGTCTCAGGTTCCTTCAGAATGACAATGTTTGACTTATGAGCATAAAGAAAGGTAAGATTTTTCGAGTGAGTGAAGAAGGTAAAAACATTAAAGAAAATGAAACTGACATAGAAGAACAAAACAGTAAAATTAAAGAATCCGTTCATGTGCAGGGAATGTATGAAAACTGGTTCCTGGATTATGCCTCCTATGTAATTCTGGAACGGGCAGTACCTGCCTTACTGGATGGTCTTAAACCGGTGCAAAGGCGTATTTTGCACTCCATGAAACGCATGGATGATGGACGTTTTAATAAAGTGGCTAATATCATCGGTCATACCATGCAGTTCCATCCCCACGGAGATGCAGCAATTGGTGATGCGCTTGTTAACTTAGGTCAGAAAGATTTATTAATTGAAACTCAGGGAAACTGGGGTGATATCCGCACAGGTGATCGTGCAGCGGCTGCAAGGTATATTGAAGCCCGTTTGTCCAAGTTCGCTCTGGAAGTTGCCTTCAATCCGGAAACGACTGAGTGGCAGCAATCGTATGACGGACGCAACAAAGAACCGATTCACTTACCTGTTAAATTCCCGCTGATTTTAGCCCAGGGTGCTGAAGGTATTGCAGTTGGATTGGCTACTAAGATTATGCCGCATAATTTTATTGAATTAATCGAAGCCTCTATCAATGTACTAAATGGAAAAGAAATAAATTTACTGCCTGATTTTCCTGCAGGCGGATTGATGGATGCCAGTAATTATAACGAGGGTCAGCGTGGAGGCAAAATAAGATTACGGGCAAATATTGAAGCGCGTGACCGAAAAACGCTTATCGTCAAAGATATTCCTTATACAACTACTACTACTAATTTGATTGAATCGATAGTTAAAGCCAATGACAATAATAAAATCAAAATTAAAAAAGTAACGGATAATACCGCAGAAAATATAGAGATTATTATCGAGTTACCGGGTGGCGTTTCACCGGATGTCACCATGGATGCCCTTTATGCCTTTACGGATTGTGAAGTGTCTATCTCACCCAATTGTTGTGTGATATTAGATGGCAAACCGCAATTTTTAAGCATTAATGAGATACTTAAACTTTCAACGGCAAACACGGTACGATTGTTAAAATGGGAGCTGGAAAACAAACTGGGCGATTTAAAAGAGAAACTTTTCTTTTCATCTTTGGAAAAGATCTTTATTGAGAATCGTATTTACCGTGATATTGAAGAGTGCGAAACGTGGGAATCGGTTATTGAAACCATTGATAAAGGATTGGACCCTTTTAAACCACAATTGCTACGCGAAGTAACCGAAGAAGATATCATACGGTTAACTGAAATCAAAATTAAACGCATCTCAAAATATAATTCTTTTAAAGCGGATGAAGTCATTAAATCGCTCGGGGACGATATTGCTGAAGTAGAATACAATCTCGCCCATTTAACCGAATTCAGTATCAAATATTTTCAAAATCTGCTGGATAAATACGGGAAAGGCCGGGAACGCAAAACACAAATCCGTTCGTTTGATACGATTTCTGTTGCTCAGGTAGCTGTTGCCAATGAAAAATTGTACATCAATCGCAAAGATGGATTTATTGGGTACGGACTCAAAAAGGATGAATTGATCAGTGAATGTTCGGACATCGATGATATCATCGTATTTTTAAAGGACGGGCGATTCATTGTTACCCGGATATCAGATAAAACATTCGTTGGCAAAGATATCATTCATGCTGCCGTTTGGAAAAAGAATGATGAGCGCATGGTTTATAATATGATCTACTATGACGGGAAATCAGAACGCAGTTATGCTAAACGATTCAATGTAACAGCAATTACCCGGGATAAACACTACAGCCTGTCTAAAAGTGATAAGAATTCTAAGGTACTTTATTTTACAGCCAACCCTAATAGCGAATCGGAAGTTGTTACAGTTTATCTCTCTCCCAATTCTAGAGCTCGAAATAAAGTGTTTGATTTTGATTTTGATGACATCGCTATTAAGGGACGCGCTTCGCAGGGAAATATTGTAACTAAATACCCGGTTCGCCGTGTAACTCAAAAAGAGTTAGGTGCATCGACTTTGGGCGGTATGGACATCTGGTATGATGATAATGTTGGTCGTTTAAATACGGCTTCGCGAGGAACATATCTTGGTAATTTTGATAACGGTAATTTGATTCTGGTTCTATATCAGGACGGTACGTACGAGTTGACTAATTACGAATTGAGCAATCGTTATGATATCGGCAAGCTGATTCACATTGAACAATTCAATCCGGAAAGTGTGATTTCTGCTGTTCATTACGATGGTGATCAAAAGAATTTTTATGTCAAACGTTTTAAAATTGAGACACAGACTATTGGTAAATCGTTCAATTTCATCAGTGAACATAAGGATTCCAAACTGATTATGGCATCGACCAGCGAAAATCCAGTCATTGAAGTTGAATATCTAAAAGGTAAAGCGAAACAAAAATTTATTGAAAAACAAAATATCAATGATCTGGTTGATATCAAAGGCTGGAAGGCCCGCGGTAATCGTTTGAGTAAATACCGTGTGACACTGGTGGATTTAGTTGAGCAGACTGAGCCTGAGATCGTACTTCCGAAGGAGGATAAAACGGATACGGAAGACAGAGATCCGGAGGCCGGAAACGATGAGAAAAAACCAGAAAATAATAAAGACGATTCCACCATTAAACAGAATAAAGATGAAAATGATAAGGGTAATGAAAAAGACCAATTGAATTTATTTGAGTAATTGTAATTTACATATTTTTTACTTTAACGTTATTTATTTTATTATAGTAAAGTCTTTAAAAATATAAATTTATATTTATTCCAATGTATGTGGAGCTTCTCGCAAATGTGCTGTAGCCCGATACTTTGATTCGAAATCTTTATATGCCCTTTTGACTGCTTCCCCAGAAATATTTAATACTTTGGCCACTTCGTTTTCCGGAACTTTATGCTCCCAAGCGTATAACAAATGATCTAATTTATCAAATGCTATTCTAAAGAAAAATTCCTGATCACTAACAGGCAAACTAAACGTATCTGGACTGGGTTGGCGTTCGATAATTTCAGGAATCACATGCAAGTGCTCAGATAGTTGATATATCTGATTTTTATATAAATACGTGAGCGGTTCAATATCCGTACCGCCATCACCGTATTTGCAAAAATCACCTAAAATAAATTCTGTACGGTTAGTTGTTCCAATAACAAGGAAATTTCTTTTTTCAGCTTCAGCATAAAGGTGAAGCATTCTGGATCTGATTTTTATATTAGCAAATGATGTTATTCCTCGGAATTCATCGAGATTTAATCGCTTCTTAACCAATTCTCCATCCGGAACTTGTACCTGTAATACATAAAAATTAAACGCATCTCTTTCCAACAAATCGGTCGGAAGTGTGATATTATATTTATATCCGGGTTGATATTCGGGAATCAGTTTTTGAATATATTCATCCCGCCATTTATAAGGCACAACACTATCAACGGTTGGTGAAATATTAATCTGGCGAAACTCAATACCCAGGGCTTGTGCATGTTTCGTAGCAAATTTACTACTTACTGGATTAGATTCTGTTTCTGGTAAAATTAGACCCACAACTTTGTCCTTTCCAACGGCATGTGCTGCCACAGCAGCAATACATGCAGAATCAATACCACCGCTCAGTCCGACAACTATACCTTTTCGGCGGAATACAACTCTTAATTGCTCAACAATAAATTTGGAAAGTTTTTCTAATTCAACCTTTGGATCGATTTTTAAAATGTCACGATTAAACTCCATAAAAACCTCCTCTTGGAAATTGTAATATTTTGGTTATTTCTATAATAAATAGAAATTACTACACAAACAAAAATGCACCTAAATGTTGTTCTGATTGATAATAAATTTTTAATTGACTACAATAAATCCGTTACTGAACTTAAACCTAAATTTAGTATATCTTATAGAAATTAGTGAAAATTTTTATGCAAATCATATTAAAAATTCTTAATAGAAGTAATTCAAAAATATGGGTAATAATGGCGGGTTTCAATTGTAAATTGCTTTAAATTTTATCAATTGCTAATTTATACTTTATTATTTGGATCAATATTGATAAGCCTGCATTTTGATATAGGGAGAATCCTGAATGGATAATATCTCAATTCATTCCACTGAAGCACTTGGTAAGAATTTTATCCCACAAAAATATTTAAAAGAAGGAAGTAATGAATATTATTTTCGCAACAAGCAGACATTTTGGTCGCAGAACCATTGGAGAAAGTTAAAATCCGATGAAATTGATCTGCTTGTTGTAAACGGAAATTGGGCAGAGGATTGGAACTCTATATTAATTGCCACTGAATTTGAGTTTAGCCAGATAATAAATAATAAATTTTATGGTTTGGTCCGAATAGGGCGTGTTAAAAATCAATGTCTTGAGCATGAAGGATTAAAATTACCGATTGGTATTTCTAATAGTCTTATTATATCGTCTGATATTGGTGATGATTCAGCAATTCATAACGTTGATTATTTAGCACATTATATCGTGGGTGATCGCTGCATTTTATTTAATATTGATGAAATGTATACTACAGACACAGCAAAATTTGGAAATGGCATTGTTAAAGAAGGTGAACCTGAAGATAAACGTATCTGGATAGCGTTGATGAATGAAGCTGGAGGGCGAAGTATTTTACCATTTGACGGTATTAATACGGCTGATGCTTATCTTTGGGCTAAATACAGGGATGATAAAAAGTTACAGGATAGTCTTCTATCAATAACCCAGAATCAGAATGATGCGCATCGTGGTTATTATCTTGTTTAATTACAGGTACAAATAAATTAGAAAATATAACAATCAATTCTTCGAAGGATGAACCGACTCAAATCAGCGAAGGTGTTGATCTGAAAAACGGTATCATTGGATTTGGTTGTAAAGTGATTTCCGGAATCAAGGCTGAACGGTTCATTTTGGGTAACCATTCAAACTTAAAATATGGTGCTCGGCTTTTTGATACATTCGTCGGTGATAATTCAACCATTGCCTGCTGTGAAGTATTGAATAATTTAATTTTTCCTGCCCATGAGCAGCATCATAATAATTCCTTTCTTATAGCATCATTAATTATGGGGCAAAGTAATATAGCGGCCGGAGCAACCATAGGTTCCAATCATAATAGCCGTGCGAACGATAACGAAATCCAGGCCGGACGGGGTTTCTGGCCGGGACTTTGCAGCAGTCTGAAACATTACAGCCGATTTGCCTCTTTTGTATTACTGGCAAAAGCAGATTATGCTTTTGAACTGGATATACCTTTGCCTTTTGCCCTCTTGAATAATAATGTCTCAAAGGATCAGCTAGAGATCATGCCCGCCTACTGGTGGCTTTATAATATGTATGCACTTGCACGAAACACTTGGAAATTCAAAAATCGGGACAAACGAAAAAGTATTACCCAGCATATTGAATTTGATTTCCTGGCACCTGATACAGTTGAAGAGATTATTAAAGCGCGTAAACTGTTAGAGATTTGGACAGCTAAAGCACGCCTGCTTCAACAGGGAAAATCACCTGAATCATTTTTCGTAGATGAATTGACAGCGTTAGGAAAAGAGTTATTATCTAAGAATGAACTTGTTGTCAACAAACTTGAAATTTGCGGTGAAGGATTGGAAAAATCGAATCGAAAAGTTGTAATTATAAAAGCACTTAGGGCGTATCATGCTTATGCTGATATGCTTCATTATTATGCCACAAACAATCTAGTAGAGTTTTTAGGTTCAAATAAAGATGCTAGCCTGGATACCATGAATACGGTATTAGCGGGTGAAAAAGTAACGAAGTGGATTAATCTTGGGGGACAACTTATAGCTGAAAAGGATGTTGATCAGCTGAGAGAAGATATTGGAAATGGGAAATTAAAAGATTGGGATGAAATTCATGACCGATATAATGACCTATGGGAACAATATCCGTTTGAAAAACAAAAACATGCTTATAATATTTTATGTAATATCTTAGAGTCAGAGTCTATCAGCAAGGACCATTGGAATACTGAGCTGGATAAAGCTGTAAACATTCAGGAATATATCTGTAAGCAGGTTTTAATTACTCGTAAAAAAGATTACGATAATCCTTTTAGCCAAATCACATTCAGAAATCAGGAAGAGATGAAGGCGGTAAATGGAAGTATAGACGAAAATCAATTCGTCAAACAAATTCAGGAAGAAACAGAGAACTATAATAGACAATTACAACGATACAAATATTAATTCAAAAATGTATTCTATTTGCCAAACAGACTGGTTCTTATTCTTCTGATATAGATGATATTGAAAATCATCGAGAGAATAAAAATAATTACACAAATGAACAGGATAATTGAATTATCTTTATTGTTCAAAGCCAGAACTGCTCCGGTGAACATGCAGATCATCCCTGCACTCAATAGCATCTGATTTTTAGGTATCTGAGTAATATGTTTATCTTCGTTATCTGATTTGCGAAAGACAGATACAGCAAAAACAATTATCCATACTACGATGGTCGTTCCTGTTATTCCGGTAGCCATTCCCCTGAAAAAATCAGAGGAATCAGTTAAATTCATTGAACCGGTTATATAAAAGCCAATTATCGATAATAGAAGTATACTCATAACGGTTATAATAATTACTTTTAAATTCATTAATCTATTCCTTTATTTCGTTTTTAAAATTTACAAGATCATTTATTACTGGCAGATTTTCTTTTTTAAATTTCCAATTACGGATTTTAAAACCGATGGGAATTAATCCGGCCAATATTGTAGATACAATCAGATGGTAGGCTATGCGCATGTCACTGGATAAATCGGTTAATACACCAAGATATATTAAATTCAAGCCTACAATAAGTGATAGCACCAGTAATGGAAAAATTGATCTGAATATTTTCTTTTGTTCATTCATTTTATTTATAGCCAGATCAATAAAATCACGTGTCCGTAATGAAAAATTAAGTTGGTTTGCCTTGAACTGTTTTCTCCAGTAAATGATTATAAAAATCATTAAGCATGCTACAATCCATATCAACCCCAATACAACCGCTTTGGATGGTTCACTGAACTTAAATAAATACCATGAAAATGATCCCATAACAAGCATCATAACAACAATTTTTACTGTATTTATCTGAAGCTGTAGTTTTTCAAATGCCTTTAATCGCTTGATGACAAAGGAATCGGGTGCTATAATTGTATCCATATTCTCATCCTTCAATTTTTGATCCTGCCACAATTTTTGCAATGCATCCATATTTTGATCGAATTTATCCATTGATCATTTTCTCTAATTGTTTTTTTATACGATTTATTTTTACGCCAACATAGTTAATTGATATGCCGGTAATATCAGCAATTTCCTGGTAGCTCATTCCTTCAAGTAATAGTGTTATAATTAAACGGTCCGGTTTTTTTAATCCGGAGATACTTTTTCGCAGGGAAGCTACGTTCATATTGTTCTCAGCATTATCACTTGTCTGATCAACAAGATTATCCATTTCCTCATGACCGATTAATTGTTGTTTTCTCTTTATTTTTTTATTGTAAATAAGTGATGTGTTTACAGCTATCCTGTATACCCAGGTGCTTGCTTTGGCTTCACCCCGAAATGAATCCAATCCACGCCAGATGTTAACCATAACATCCTGAAACAAGTCATCCACATCCTGCTTATCGATCAGATAACCCAGGCACAGACGATAGACACGATCCTTATTTTCTTTTAATATTCTGATAAAAAGTTCTTCTTTATCAGATTTACTAATTTGATTTGATTGAATCATTCAATCCGTTCTTTTAGTGTAATAGATTCCCAAAAATTCCAATCTGAAAATTATACAAAATCATTTTGCTTTAATCTTATTTTAATTATTTAGATATCGATGAGTGTAATTTCTTACAAATTTTTTCTATTTTTGATAAAAAAATTTAATCTCATGGACATTGCATTTATTTATTCTAACTAATACCTTCTGGATAATTACACATAATTTAAATTGTTTTGTCTATTACCCGAAAGATTTATTTATGCAAATAAAATTTCTGATTCCAAGTATTACACTTATTTTACTTTATCTTTCTATTTCAAACACACAGCCGAATTTAAAAACATCTGAAAATATAACTGATAATTCAACTCATCATGATGGATGGAAAAACCTCAGTCTCAGGGAAAAGATCGGCCAGACAATGGTCATTATAGGCAAATACTAAGATTATTCAGTTAATTCTAAATATCCTTTGATCTTTATGGAAGATTTTGAACGAGGATTGGGGATGCAATATCCTGAATCCTACACGCAAATGCCTGTTGAAATGGCTGTGGGTGCAGCTGGTTCTGAAGAGCTTGCTTATCAGTATGGTCAGTCAATTGCAATAGAAGCAAGGGATTTAGGCATGAATTGGCTTTTACATCCCGTAGTTGATCTAAATATGAACCCGTTGCATTCCCTTGTTTTGGAAAGATCCATATCAGATGATCCTGACTTTGCTTTACCCTTATTAAAAAGACAAATAGATGGTCTGCAAAGTCAAAATATTATTACCACTATCAAACATTTTCCCGGTGACGGAGCTACCATAAAAGATCAACATTTAATGACATCACAAAATCCTCTGAACTGGGATGATTGGCAAAGATCATATGGCAAGGTTTTTAAAGAATTGATTGCTTATAATGTACCTTCAATTATGGTCGGACATCTTACTTTCCCAGCATATCAAAAAGAAAAATTCAAAGGTGATTTGTTACCAGCCAGTCTATCATCAGAGCTGATTATAAAATTACTTAAAGGGGAAATGAATTTTAAGGGTGTTGTCATTTCAGATGCACTCAATATGGGTGGTGCAGCTGGATACTATCCTAATGAACTGGAGACATCCATTGCCAGCTTTGCAGCTGGTGTGGATTTAATGCTTTGGCCTGATCTGGCTTTTATGGATACTCTGGAAGCTCGTATTCTGCGAAACGAAATCCCAATGAAACGGCTTGATGATGCAGTACAAAGGATATGGGCCGTAAAAGAAAAATTCGGTTTACTGGAAAAACCACAAAATTTATTTGATCAATTAACTGAAAAGAATAAACAATTTATAAACCAGACAGCGAATAAAGTGGCAGACAATGCGGTTACTTTAATTCGAGGTGATAAGGGCTATTTACCCATCAGAGGCTTTGATGTGACATTGCAATACAGTCTGGGTTACCGGGACTGGAACTGGCGTATGGATAGTCTGGCTCATTTTGATAAAATTATAGCCTGTTTCGAGAATAAATACTTCGATCCGGTTGGACTGCCCTTTTTAAAAGGAAATGAAGCTGAATCAGTATGGACTTTTAACATGCTGCCCCCCCAAAAAACAATTTGTATTTCTTACAGTAATCCATATTATTTAAACTTCTATTTTCAACATATCCCTGTGCTGATCAATGCTTATAGTAGTGATCGTTTTATACAAAAAGCAGTAGTTAAAACTTTAACTGGGGAAATTCCATTCAAGGGAAAATCACCGGTTAAATTGGATCATGAGATACTTAAATAAGGTGGAAAATATTCTTTTTCCGGATTCAATCCCAAAAATTATGAAAGCAAAAACAAAACAAATATTATGAAAATAATCAAGGAAGAATTATCGTGAAAGAAACCTCTAAGCAAATCCGTGCACTGGTTCATAAAACAGTATCTGAACTATCAATTATCCATTCTGATAAAACAGGAATAAAATCTTCCCCTGAGAATTGGTCAAAAAAAGAAATCTTAGGACACTTAATTGATTCAGCATTAAACAATCATCAGCGCTGTGTAAGAGCAGGTTATGGTACGGCAGTTCAATTTCCTGCTTATAATCAAAACGAATGGGTACATATTCAGCATTATAATGAACTGGACTGGCATGATCTAATTCGTTTCTGGAATGAATTAAATCAGCATTTATGCCATGTTATTGAGCATCTTCCAGATGAAGTGAGACATAATGAATGCAATATAGGTAAAGAAGAGTTAGTAACACTTGAATATGTAATAAAAGATTATTTTAATCATATGCAGCATCACATCGATCAAATTGTAGGATAAATTTTACAGAATTTTTATTAATCATCAAACATTATGGTCTGAATTAATTCAATTTGTTGGGCAATTAATCCGGAATGACCGGCACCGTGGATTTCAATGTATGTAATTGAATCAGAAAAAGCAGCTAATGACCTTCCCATAGATACCGGAATAACCTCATCCTGATCTCCATGGATAATTGTAATTTTTGGTGGATTCTTTTGTTGCAGTATTTCAGCTAAGCGGACTTTATTATCATAATTTTCCGGATTGATAATATTAAGCAGCCTACCTTTAAAACTTCCATACAAAAATTCAACCTGGTCAGATAAACTGGACATTGGTGAAATGAGTAATATTTCCCTTTCATTGACATAAGGCGCAAACTGCATCATCGTTAATGAACCCAGAGAATGTCCAAGCAGCCCCAGATTTTCTTCGAGCATTTCCAGGGGCACATCGAGATGGAGTGCCAACGCAGTAAAGGCAGTAAGACTTGATTCAAGAATGCGTTCTGCTCGGGGAACACCTTCACATTTACCATAACCGGGATATTCAATAAAAAACAAGGCACAACAGGAATCCGGTATATTTTTAAACCATTGATACCAGCCAAAAGCAGCTGTGTTTATTCCTCCGAAAAGTATCCACAAATGTTCCGGAGCATGTCCTTTCTGTATTCGTGGTGCAATATAAAAAGAAGTTTGTTTACCAAATGGCATATCATAAACGATTTCATTAACTCTTGGATCGGATTCAATTTGATCAATAGTCTGCTCATCATATCGGGGAGCCTGGTAAAATAAATAGCTGTTACAAGATGAACATATCAGAAAAACGATTATAAATACTGAATAATAATTTTTGGCATTCATGTATAACAAAGTTTGGATTGAAAACAACAAAGATTATTTACTTTTCAGCATCCGCATAGCGAACCAGCCCAATACCAGAATAATGATAATCATAATGCCCCACAACCAGATCGGATTCTGGAATAGAGGACCGATAATGGGTAACTCTGTTTTTTGAATAAGTTCTTCATCACCTATGGATAATTCTGATAATTTCTGAGGAATACTCAGTTGAAAGTTTATGATATCATAATTGGGTCTATGTGCCCGTTTATTGCCATAAACCAGAAGATATTCAGCAGGCTGACTAAAACGGGCAATTAATTCATGTACAAAACCTTTAACCGTTACTGTTTCAATATTGAGAGGCTGGTTGTCATGATTTTGAATAACCACTTTTAACTTATTGGTAATCCTCTCATTAAACGTATAAATATTATCTTCCAATGAACTAAGAGTTCGACTGGCAATGTTGCCATAATTATATTTCCAACCCTTTTCCGTTTTAACGGAATCCATCAAATAATGAATATTCACTGGACGGTAGAAATCAAATTTATCGGTCACTGATAACTTGAGATATGATACCGGTACCGGCATAGGCAACGCTATTTCAATTACTGTCTGTTTCTGTTTATCATTATTATACACTTTTTTTATTTTAGCAATATATTTCCGATATTGACCCTCAATAATTTTCAAATTATATATTTTTGCAGATACGAGTGAAGGGGGCTGATTGGTTGGAATCGATAGTCGAAAATATTTATAATGAGAATCCGGTATTTTAAGTGTGGTAAATGAATAATTAATCATTTCATTTTGTATGGATAATATTCGGTAATCTTCAATAATCGTATACCAATCCCGCTGATTTTGACTGCCTTCCAGGTTTACTAGCCAATCAAAATTACGGTTGTTAAAATTGAGATTGATCTGATTAATTATATTATCTAGGGAAAGTCTAAAAGTATAATAATATCCATTTACATTGTGCGATTCGTTAATTATATGAAACGGTATATCCGTCCATTTAGTCGATCCGGTTAGAATCTTGAGAATATACGATGCTTCCAGAGTATCCTGTTCAGTGATGCCATAGATTCGGATGTCATTTAAATTATTTTGAACTTTGCCAAACAATTCATCCGGCAGGGTAATCGTATGCCAGGTATCGGTTATACCCTTTAATTCCCGCATGTAATTGTAATTTTGAATTTGTCCATAAACCAATGAACAACAAAATCCAAGAAATAGAATAATTTTAATTTGTGTCTTCATCGAATATTAGATTCTTATATTTGTTATACAAAAATGATATTACTAACAACAAGATACCGAGAACCAGGAAAAGTATCGTCTTGGCTATCGTTCCCAGATGTGCTACATCGTAAAAGAATAATTTTAACAAGGTAATTCCGAATAGGACAATCGCGGAAACGCGCAAATAACGCTTTTTCTTCCAGATGCCAAGGATTATCATAAACAGCGCATAAGAGCCCCAGAGTATACTCAAACCCAGTTTGTAGGATTGCGTCGAATCAAATATATCCATCCAGTGAATAAGCTCACTGCTGATAATCCATAATGCTGAACCATGCACAACAAAATCAAATGCTATAGAAAAATCATTCTTAATAAAATTCTGATGAGTATATCTATAAGTTATATATAATAATGTTGCTACCAATGCCAGTGATATATATCGAATATAAATATTAAAAACTCCCTGATTATAATATTCAGCTAGTTGCTGGTTTAGATAGCTATTCCTTAATTCGCTCAACATCAGTAATCCCATGACAAGGAAAGCAAATACAACAAATGCATTTAATCCAAGATTAAAAAGAGCCAGTATATTATTTTTCAATTTTTTAATATTTACTATCGATAAAACAATCATAAAAAATAAGGAGTAGTTAATCACCCAAATCATTTTAAATTTTCTCAGGTCATAATCAAATTGAGGATATGTGTATTGACTGTCTGTTTGAATTTCAATGCGGGAATTCTGATAGAGCTGATCAAAATATAATTCAATCTCAAACCGAAATGAAGAATAGAGTGCAATAAGTAAAATAATCGGAATCACGAATTTCATTATTTTCGAAATAGCATAATCAACTTCTATTGATGAGGGATATTTTTTACTGAATTGCAGAAAATTAATGAGACCAAAGGCTGCAATACATAAGATCGAAGTCAGAAAATTAATATTAAAAATGGGTGTAATCCATGTATCGGGATATCCAACTATATAGTTATTGTAGACAATGGCCCAATCCTGAATCAGGCTTAAGAAGGCTAACACAATTAACGGGTAGGATATTTTTTCATAGATATCCACCTTCTTTACTCGTCCGATCCAGAACAATAGAGCAGCTTCACCAGCCCAGAGTAAGGTAACCCAGTTACCATCCAATTGGACCGGTATAGCAATGGTAATAAAAACGAGTACCAGTCCGGCTATCAGATACACCAGGTTTTTATCAACCGCTTCCCGCTTATATATGATCATACTGGTGACAAAATGAATTAATGCATTACCAAGCGTATACAAACCAAGTAACTGGCTGCCAACATCATGATTATTTAATATAGCGTAGCCGAATCCATAAAAGACAAAGGCATTAGGAAGAAGCAGAGTAACATCCAATTTTTCAAATTTCTCATTTCGGCTGATCTTATAAATCAGAAAAGTAAGATGAAACAGGATAAAAAATATAAATGCAAAACTGAGGCCAAAAGCAAAGAACTTTTCTACCGAAAAATCCGATATATACCAGGCAGAATAAATAATCCAGGTCAATATAAATGATGAGTAATAAAGAGGTTTCCAGTATTTTTTTATAGAAATGGCCAATATGCCTGCATTGATAATGGCAATATAAGTAAACAATATCGCCACTCGGCCCGTATCCTCACTAAGTAAAAACGGAACACTATAGGCACCGACCAGACCAATCTGCGCAATCACCTGCTTATCATAATTAATAGCGGCAATTACTGTGAATATGGTAAAAAAGACCATTACCACAAACGCAATTTCCTGTGGAAACAATTTGTAAAATGCATAGGCGGCATAGGTTATAAAATACATAATAGCCATGGAACCGCTTAAGAGGACAGCGCTGAAATTTTTATAATCCCTCTTAAGACGAATGGCTACACCCAGAAATCCAAGGCCGACAAAATAACCCAGAACAATTCGGGTTAATGGGCTGATCAACTGATGATCAATGGCATATTTGGCACCGATAATAACAGCAATTATTATAATAACGATGCCAATTTTATTAATCAGGTTTTCACCGATAAATTTTTCCAGATCGGTTTTAAGTTTGGGTTTTTTTAAGGTTATTTCTTTTTTAGACGGAATTTGAGATTCCTCAACGATAGTAGCAGGCTCGGATTCATCCATTTGTTCTGATTCTATTGCCGGTTCTGCAATATCGGTTTCTAAAAATTGTTCAACTTCAACTGCAGAATCTGGCTTGGTTTCTTCAGTCTTAAGACTTTGAATCTCATTACGCAATGAGTCGATTTCAATTTGGAATGCGGTTTGTCTTTGCAGAAGAGAATCGAGTTTGGCAATGAGTTGTTCTATTTTGTCCTTATTTTCAGCCATATGCAATAATTCCTTATTTGAAGAAAATATTTATAAAGCTGGAATCTTATATAACTATAATTTACAAATTTTTATCGTTTCAACAAATAAGCAATATATTTCAAGATTTATTTAATTTCTTTAACTTATATTGTAGTCCGATTCACTCTAAAAATATTTACTGGCATTTCTTTGAAAACCGTTTTCTTCTCAAGGAACATGCCGTTTTTTCGGGCCACTTTTTCAGATTGAATATTATTAATATGAATAATAGAAATTATGGAGTCGGCATAATTATGCTGAAAGGCATATTCCTTACATTTTATGGCTGCCTCAGTAGCATATCCCTGATTCCAGTATTTGGGGAATATGGAATAGCCAATTTCCAATTCTTTGATCCCATCGACTTCCTGAACAAGTAAACCACATTGGCCAATAAATTCACCGGTATTTTTATCCATTAAAACATTCATTCCACCGAGATCATTTTCATATCGATTCATAATTATGTCAAACCATTTTTGACATTGCTCGATTGGAGTGGGAATATCAGCCATACCAATCATATTTCCGATACCTTCATATTTGAAAAATTCCAACCAGGTATCAAAATCATTTGGTAACAACATTCTAAATCGCAAACGTTCGGTTTCTTCACCGACCAGCAAATATTTCATCAAACCAGACCTACGATTTTTTCATTTGTATATCAAAATTACAAATCTCAAATAAATTTAAAATTCCAGACTATAAAGTCAAAATCATGATGTTAATAAATTTACTTTGGATATTTATATTTTAGATTATAATTTTATCTGGAATTTGGGAATTGAAACTTTGTTATTTAGTATTTGCTAATTGGATATACAAAATGAGAAATATTGATGTTCTTTGTGTTGGTGTAACTTCCTATGACTTTTACTTCTATGTCGACCATCACCCCGGACAGGATGAGAAAACTACGGCTGATTCATTTTTATCCTGCGGTGGCGGTCCAGCGGCAAATGCAGCTGTCACTATTGCAAAAATGGGATTGTCCGTTGCATTTGCCGGATATCTTGGAAACAATGCGTGGGGAGATCAGCATTTTTGGGAATTGAAACAAGCTGGAGTACAAACGGATCTGATTATAAGAGGTGAAAATCCCACCCCTGTCTCAGCGGTTTTTGTAAAACCAGATGGCCGCAGATCACTGGTTAACTATCAGGTTGCTGATGCGGCACTTAATGTTAATGACATTGATTTTTCCATGGTTAAACCAAAAGTTATTTTATTTGACGGGCATGAACCACAACTGTCGCTTAAACTGATTGAGCGCGCCAAGATTGAAGATATTATTACAGTACTCGATGCAGGTTCTCTACACGAAGGTACACATTTGTTACATGACAAAGTCAATTATCTTGTCTGTTCAGAGAAATTTGCTGAACAGGAAACCGACGAAAGTTCCATGGTACAGGCACTAGAATTATTATCCCAAAAAAATAGAAATATAGTGATAACCATGGGAAAGAAAGGTTTAATATGGAAACGGGGAAATGAAAACGGTAAATTACAGTCGTTTAAAATTGTTGCAGTTGATACAACTGGCGCGGGAGATGTGTTCCATGGAGCCTTTGCCTTTTGTCTAGCTAAAGGTACAGATTGGCATGAAACACTTAAGTTTTCCTCCGCAGCATCTGCGGTTTGTTGTACCCGAGCGGGTGCCCGAACATCAATTCCGACATTGTATGAAGTCACTGAATTCTTAAAAATTAATTCATAGTATTATTAAACTTATTTGACATATTCATTCATAAATTGTCCGCAGACATTATTTTATTAAATTCATAAATTTTCTTGTATTTTTATTCTTCAAAACCTATCTTATTAATAGTAACCCACCAAAGAAGGAGGATTTGCCATGTTTTTAAAATTTGCCAAGCACAAAGAAGCAGAAATCCCCACTTCATCCTTAGCTGACATTGTGTTCCTGCTGCTTATCTTTTTTCTTGTAACTACTAGCATTGATTTTGAGAAAGGATTGGATTTATTTCTCCCTGTTGGGGAGAAGCCAGTATCAGATAAAAATATTTCAAATCTTCTAATTAATAATCGAAATCAAATAGCACTTGACGGTGATCAAATACCAGTAAGTGATATTTCTCATACTGTAAAATTGAAGCTGGAACAGAATCCACTTCTTATTGTATCCATAAAGGCTGATGAAACGGCTAATTACGGAACTTATATACAAGTTCTTGATGAATTAAAGACAGCCTGGGGAGATAAACCTGCTCGCATATCAATAGCCGATCCTGAATAAAATATTACAAATTACTTTGTGCTATCTGCGGTTTATAATTTTTTGATTTCTATTGCACAGGGTAGGGTCTTTTATTAAATTCAATGCCCCAAATGCGAAAGTGGCGGAATTGGCAGACGCGCTAGGTTCAGGGTCTAGTGCTCGCAAGGGCGTGGGGGTTCAAGTCCCCCCTTTCGCACTTTAAGGCTCAATCAAATTTTTTTGATTGGGCTTTTTTATTGTTGCCCTTAAAAATAAAGAATCTGAAAAGATTGTTTGAGCTTGACTTTTATTTTTGTATATTATTTAACCGTTTATCCTTTTCTTTTTAAATAGCTGCTAGATATAAGGAGTAACAATGGGGTTAAATGAATCGATTTTAGAACTTATCCGTTCTGCTGCAACGGATTTATCCATAGATGTAGAGCAGGCTATTAAAAAAGCCTACAATACAGAAGAGAAAAATACGCCGGCTCACAATGTTTTCAGTACTATCTTTGATAATATTAAGATGGCCAGAGAACAAAGTACACCGATCTGTCAGGATACAGGCGCGCTTGTTTTCTATGTGGACCATCCGGAAGGAGATTCGCAGAAAAAATATCGGCAGGCTATCGAGTGGGCCGCCAAAGAAGCAACCGGACACCAGTATCTCAGACCAAACGCAGTGGATCCAATCACATCAAAAAATTCAGGCAATAACATCGGTATTAATGCACCCTATATTCATTTTCATGAATGGGATGATGATACCGTACGTATTCGATTAATGTTGAAAGGCGGCGGTAGCGAAAATGTTGGCGCCCAGTATAAATTGCCCCATCCTGCATTGAAAGCGGGACGGGATTTGGCCGGGGTAAGGAAAGTAATTATCGATGCGGTGACCAATGCTCAGGGATTAGGATGCGCACCGGGAATTATTGGTGTTGGCATTGGCGGTGGCCGTGATACTTCGTTTGCATTATCCAAGGAACAGTTTTTTAGAAAGATTGGTGAACGTAGTCCTGTTAAGGAACTGGCTAAATTGGAAAAGGAATTATTAGTTGACTTAAATAAGCTGGAAATCGGACCTATGGGATTTGGTGGTAAAACTACGGTTTTAGAAGTATTTATTGGATCACAGGATCGTCACCCTGCGACATTTTTCGTCTCGATTTCATACACATGTTGGGCATTCAGAAGAAAAACAATGACTATAAATAATGGTGAGGTGAAATATGATTAAAATTAAGACACCCGTTTCCGAAAAGGAAATTCGTTCTCTCCAGGTGGGAGATACAGTCTTATTGTCAGGAGTAATCGTCACCGCAAGGGATGCTGCGCATAAGTTAATGATTGAGGAAAGACCTGATTTTGTCAGGGAATTTTTAAATGAATCTATGATTTATCACTGTGGCCCTGTAGTGAAAAAAGATGAAAAAGGTTTATGGAAATTTGTTTCTGCTGGTCCAACAACATCGGCACGTGAAGAACCTTACCAGGCTGAGGTGATAAAAGAGTATAATGTTAGAGGTGTAATCGGTAAAGGGGGTATGGGCCCGCTCACTGCCCAGGGTCTTAAAGATCAGGGGGCTGTTTACCTTCATGCTGTTGGCGGAGCAGGAACACTCATTGCCAATACGGTTAAAGAAGTGATTAATGTGTTCAAGCTAGAAGAGTTTGGTACACCCGAAGCTTTCTGGGTAATTAAAATTGAAGAATTGCCATTGGTTGTAACGATGGATTCACACGGTGGGAGTTTGCACAAGAAAGTCCTGGAAAAATCCAGAAATATAGCTGAGCAGTTAATTACAAATTAGAATAATCTGAAATCATATTATCAGTTAAGTAAAAGTCCTGCCATTATAATTTATACCGTTCTGAAATTATATGTGCTTAAGAAAAAATATAACATTCTTTTATATATTTAAATAAATTTTGAAATTTTTTATTTATACTATTAGTTTGGCTATTTCTTTACATCCTAAAAGTGGAGTAACATATGCGAAAAGAAAAAGATGCACTTGGTGAAATTTTCGTTCCGCTAGATAGATATTTTGGTGCCCAGACCCAGCGAGCCTCAGATAATTTTAAAATTGGCAACGAATTTTTTCCAATTGAGATGATCCGGGCTCATGCCATAGTTAAAAAAGCAGCTGCACGAGTCAACTATAAATTAAGCCTGTGCATCCGAATGATCACGTAAATATGGCTCAATCAACTAATGATACCGTTCCTGTATCCATGCATATTTCATCATTGTTGGCAATCACAAAAAAGTTATTACCTCAGTTGGAAAAATTGAAACAGGTATTTATTGATAAATCCAGCATATTTGCGGAAATAGTAAAAATTGGGCGAACTCACCTTCAGGATGCTACACCGTTAACACTGGGTCAGGAGTTTTCAGGGTATGCCTCTCAATTGCAGCATGCAAAAGAAACCATTGAAGCCAGTCTGGATCATCTCGAGGAATTGCCCATTGGTGGAACCGCAGTTGGTACTGGACTTAATACTATTGAAGGCTATGATAAGATGATGATTGAGGAAATAAATCAAATTACCAGTCATACTTTTAAATTAAGCAGAAATAAATTCGCAGGTTTAGCTGCTCATGATGCTATTGTACAAGCATCAGGAAGTCTGAAAACATTAGCTGCAGCATTAATGAAAATCGCTAATGACATCCGCTGGCTGGGAAGCGGACCGCGCAGTGGTCTGGGTGAATTGAATTTACCGGCAAATGAACCGGGTAGCTCTATCATGCCGGGAAAAGTAAATCCGACTCAGAGTGAAATGGTTACCATGGTTGCCTGCCAGGTATTCGGCAACGATTTAACCATAGGAATGGCTGGATCAATGGGTAATTTTGAGTTGAATGTGTTCAAGCCGTTGATCATATTTAATATGATTCAATCAATTAATATTCTGGCGGATGCCTGCAGCTCCTTTAGGGAAAAATGTGTGAAAGGTATCGAAGCGAATCTGAAAAATATTAATGAAAATTTAAATAATTCTCTTATGCTGGTGACATCTTTAAACAAACAAATCGGTTACGATAAAGCAGCTCAAATCGCACTTAAAGCCTGGCGTGAAGATAAAACATTGAAAACAGCAGCCTTAGAACTGGGATTTGTAAGTGAACAGCAGTTTGATGAATGGGTTAAGCCTGAAAAGATGATTGGACCGAGTAAAAAATAGAGCGGTAGTTAATAATACTCAGTTTGCAGTTTATTTATCTCTAAAATTATCTTTTGACAAAGATTTTACTAGATTAAATAGGTTATTTGAACAAATCAAAAATATTTTTTACCATTGGTTTCGGCCTGCTACTGCTCGCTGCCACTGCTTGCAATATCCCGTTCTCCTTCAATTCGATTACGACCTCGAGATTTAGCTGTATACATAAATGTATCCGCTGCATTAATAATAGTTTTGATGGTGAGATCCTGACTCATGCCGGGTTCGTAGCCATAAATGCCGAAACTGGCGGTAACCTGAATGGTTGTCTTTTTAAGTTTTATTTTTTTCTTTTCGATATGTGAACGCAATCTTTCAGCCAGAATTTTTGCTTCGGAAATTTTGGTAACCGGCAGTACAACTGCGAATTCTTCACCGCCATAACGAAATACCAGATCAAGATCATCGCGAATTACTTCTTTTAGACTTTTTACAAATTCAATCAAAACCTGATCACCAGCTTCATGTCCGTAGGTATCATTGATGTTTTTAAAATGATCCAAATCGCACATAATAAATGAAAAACTATGATTATATCGTTTAGAACGTTTTAATTCAACTTCCATATATTCCAACATATAGCGTCGATTGAAAGCACTGGTCAATGGATCAGTTATGGATAATAACTTAATCTCTTCTACTGCTTTTTTTAATGAATCATTTGATTCTTTTAATGATCTTTCCAGTGATAAAATACGTTCTGCAGCTTTGAGACGGGCTGTTAATTCATGATAATCCAGAGGTTTGGTAAGATAGTCATCTGCCCCGGCTTCCAAACCTTCAATTATGTCAGCTTTCGAATCTCTTGAGGTAAGAAGAATGGTGAATACATAGCCGGGGAAAGTATTCTCTCGAATTTTATTACAAAGTTCAATACCACTCATTTTAGGCATGTGCCAATCTGTAATAACAATGGGGAAATATCGTTTTTGCAGCATTTCCCATGCTTCCGAACCATCACCAACTGATACAACCTGATATCCTTTACGAGTAAACATTTTTTGTATCATCTTTTGAGTAATGATATCATCGTCAGCAATAAGTATGGAAAACGATTTAATCGACACAGTCAGTATCCTTTATTATCAAAATGATTTAGTTCCCAAAATTCGAAAGTATAATATTTTATCGTCAATAAAAATGAAAAACTTAGCTATTTCGTTTTCGGATGAGCTTCAAAAAACTTAACCAGTACAAATCCGGAAATAAATCCACCAATATGAGCAAACCATGCTACACCTCCAGATACACCCTGATTCATATGAAAATATCCGAAAAACACCTGCATGCCAAACCACAGTGTAAGAACAATAACTGCCGGTACTTTTATTACTCTGATGATAATTATAAAGAAAAACAAAATGGATACCCTGTTTCGTGGGTATTTTAACAGATAAGCACCCAATATACCGGATATAGCTCCACTGGCACCGACCATCGGCATTGTTGAGGTTGGTTCTATTATAATTTGACCTGCCGCTGCTCCAATTCCGACTACAAAATAAAAAATAAAATAACGGAAATGTCCCAGAGCATATTCTATATTATCACCAAAAATCCATAAATAAAGCATATTGCCAGCTAAATGCATCAATCCACCATGTAAAAACATAGATGTAAAAATTGTGAAATACGTTTTTAATTGCAGAGGATTTTGTGTGATCTGATTTGGTATTAAGCCGAATTGATTGAAAAATTTTGCAGCAGCTGATTCTGTGGCTGGATTAAAATAGAAAAAGACAAAAATATTTGCAGCTAAAAACAGATAATTTATAAAAGGAAAATATCCTTTCTGATTTTCATCTGCAACAGGTATCATCTTAATCTTCCACGATTATGCTTAATTTCTGAATGGTTTGATTGCCTGCCATGTCTTTAACATCTACCAGTATTTCGTGCATACCCGGCTTAACCTGCCAGTGCGGATGACCAGTAATAAGATCGCGTTCAGGATCCCATTCAGGTAAAACAAATTGATTATCAATAGAAATATTTATATTAAGATCTTCTCCTATTCCTGATTGCTCATCTTTGGCCATAAATTTTATTTCGTCAATGGATTTTAACGTCTGATTATTACTTAGGTTTAATATTCTGAGTTGTGGCCTTATGGTATCAGCAGCAATAAAATACATACCGAAGGCTTGCAATTTTCCTGTAATTGTGTTTTCAACAGTATCAATTCTGCTTTCAATTAACTCCAGTTTTCTTTTTCTGTCAGTTGTATAAATGCCAATATGGCTGGTATTAATTTGAAGAGAATCCATCTTTATTACCATTTCCACACCGCCTTTAAGCGCCTGATAAGCAGAGTTAAAATGATAGACTGACTTTAAAACAGGTATGCCATAATCAGACTTTGCGGAATTTTCTTTCGTTACATCAAATAACAACGTATCGTAAACGCTCTGAGGACGGCTAATTATTTGAACAGACCCATCTAAAAATTCAAGTCGTTGATAATTCTCAGGTATCATTTTTTGAACTTTTAATAATGTATCGATATAAACAGTCTTGTAATCACTTAATGTGACTCGCAAAGGGTATTTAGTAAAATATGTGCCCGGGATTACATATTCAAAGCGGTTATTTATTATTTCCGGGATGATTGTGGATGTCTGCAAATTGTTGTTTAATGTAAGTTTTAGACCTGTTTCTGTTTGAACCGGATTGAAATCAAGTAAAACAGATTCACCTAAATTACTCATCTCTAATTTTATATTCTGTTTTTGCTTAGAGTTAATTATAGAACTATATAATGAAAACGCATCATTATACGAACCTATATCTGTTTTTACGTAATGTTGAAGTGTATCGGGCAGAATCAACTTAACTAAAAACTGCTGAAAATCCGGCTTGAGCTCCCGGTTAAGTATTTCAAATTGACTTACAGGCTGCCAGAGTTGATTATCAGTGCTGCTGTAAAAATCCAGTCCTTTCAAATTATAAGGTGTTTGCAGATATAAAAATAGAGAATTATTATTTCGATTTAATATTTGTATTTTAAATGAATTAGTATTTTTCATTTCAATTTTGCCTATAATTCTGCTGATATTTCCAGCAAAATCATTCACTTCAATTTGAAAATTATTAATAGAATCATTTTGTGTAATTATACCGTTACCGAGACTACGATCATAAAATGGCAATTGATTGTATGGTTCAATATAAAGTTTATGATATACTTTATTGTTTTTTACTTTTTGTGGATAAAATATTTCAATATCCACCTGATTGGTGATAGCAAAATCAAATACATTATACTGTTGGTGGAATATGGGTTTATCGTTGACTTTTAATATGGTATTATAGAATGCAAATTTATTGTGTACTCCGTTAGCCTGGTCATATCCGGTTATGGCTAAACCTACCGGGCCTTTTGTTTTAATGGGTTGTTGAATGATATATGTATTATTTTTTGAATATTTTAACGGAAATATTTGCTCTTTGGCAGAACCGTTGACTCGACTTTCCGATTTCATCGGAATTACGAGTAAAGCTTTTAATACGGGAGCCTTTGTATCTTTAATACGATTATTATAAAACAGCAGGGGATTCATCGGGCGTTCATAAGGATCGCGAATTTCAAAATGCAAATGCGGACTACCAATACCGGTTTGTCCGGTATAACCCAATATTTCGCCTTTTTTGACACGGATACTGTCCGGCATCCAGTTGAGTGTATAACGTTTATTAGCCAACTGAATGGCGCGTACTTTCTTCTGCAGTTTATCACTAAATCTCTGTAGATGAGCATAAACTGCATAGTTGCCGTCATCCAGTCGTAAGTATATTACTTTGCCGTATCCAAAGGGAGAAACACGAATTCTATATACAAAGGCATCACTGATAGCATATATCGGATAACCCTCTTTATTCCAGGTTTTTATATCAATTGCAGAATGATAATGGCCTGGTCTGTATTCACAAAAACTGGAGGTCAAGTGGTTGCTAGCATTGGTTGGCCAGAGATAATCTTTCTTTATTTGTGCCCGCAGAGGCAATACAAGTATTATAATTAATAAAAATCTTGTTACCATAAAAGCAATCTAACTTAATTATGATTTTTTAGAAGCAAAAATATTAACTAATATTCCCGCATTGTAAATGTAACAACGGATCCAAGTACATGAAAATTTTATTTTTTTAATAGATATTAAAGAAGACTTTTATGTGTTTATTTCACTTTTGCTCTTATATCAACTGCTATTGCCCGGTTTTGTACATCTGACCAAATTAAAGGATTTAAATCCATTTCCACTATTTCAGGGTGTTCAGCTATAAGTAAACTGAATTGCTGAATAGTATACCCAAACGCATCACGATCGATAGGCAATTGTCCTCTAAATCCGTTCAATAATGCCTGGGACCTTAATTCAGATAACATTTCTTTTGCCTCGTATGCATTGAGCGGTGCAATTTTAAATGATACATCTTTTAATACTTCAACAAAAATACCTCCGATTCCAACCATTATTACCGGACCAAATTGTGGGTCACGTTTGCCGCCCAGGACCAGTTCTACACTGCCTTTTATCTGCTGTTGAGCCAGAAGAAGCGGTTCGACATCATCGGGTAGCAGGGGCTTTACTTTTATCACTAAATCATCTATGGCGGATAATACTTCGTCTTTCGAGTTAAGGTTTAACTTTAATAAATCACTTTCTGTTTTATGGATGATTTGTTCATTAGCTATTTTAAGAACAATAGAATCATGGATTGATTTTTGAAAATCGATTAATATGTTTTTATCGTTAGATATGACATGAGGTGCACATTTTATATCATATGAATCGAGAAGTTCTATTAAATCTTTAAGTCGTACCTGATCATTTTTTACTCCGCTGCCAGAGATGAGAGTTTGTCCCATTTTACGCGTCCCGACAACAGTTTCGGATTGACGGAATCGCTGCTGAATTTTTTGATATTCCCACAAAGTAGCCATTGCTCGTACTGCATCATCTGGATATTTAAAAACCGGCAAATTGAGCCGCTTAAAATCATTTAAACCGGATTCATTATCATTTCTTGACATAACAACGGCAATTATGGGTTTTGCACAGTTATGAATTAATGCGTCAATCGACTGTGCAATTTTACGTGGCGTTGTATTAACTGGTGGTCGTACAATTATAAGTAATATAGCATCGACTGCGTCATCGTCTATAATTATTTCGAGTGCGTCATGATAGATGTTATGATCTGCACTGGCAATCATATCAACCGGATTTTCGACAGAGGCTTCTTCAGGTAATATTTTTATTAACTTTTTTGTGGTACGTTTATTGAGTTTGGCAAGTTCCAATCCGGCTTTTTCAATGGCATCACTGGCAATGGTAGATGGCCCGCCTGCGTTTGTAACAACAGCGATATGTGAACTTTTTGGCAAGTCCTGATAGGTTAATACTTTGGCAGCATCAAATAATTCTTTCATGTTATCTTTTCTGATAACACCACATTGTTTAAGAAAGCCATCAACAATATATTCAGGATTCGCCAACGCTCCAGTATGCGAAGAAGCCGCCCGCAGTCCGCTTTCTGTCCTTCCTGCTTTAACAGCTATAATCGGTTTAACTGCTGCAATTTTACGGCAGATATTTTTAAATATCTCCGGTTGATCTATACTTTCTAAGTACATAGCTATAACATGTGTATTCGGATCAGTATAGAGATAATCTAAGATATCGTTATCATTGATATCCGATTTGTTACCGGTGCTAACAAAAAGTGAGAAACCCAAATCGGTATCAACAGCCAGCTCCATAATTCCAACTCCAAGTGCTCCGCTCTGAGATATAAAGGCAATATTTCCGGGATTTGGTACTGTTGGGGAAAATGTACCATTGAATGAAGAATCAGGCGCCGTGTTAAAAAATCCCATACAGTTGGGACCTAACAGATTGAGATTATGTTTTTCTTTTATTGTGATTAATTCTTTTTCACGTTCAATTCCTTCACCACCAATTTCTCTAAAACCAGCACTTATAATCACTACATTTTTTATCCCGAATTTACCAAGCTGTTCAAGTGAATCTGCAACCATTTGAAATGGTAAAAGTACAATTGCAAGGTCTGGAATTTCAGGCAAATCGTTTATGGATGGATATACTTTTAAATTGTTAATGATGTCAGCATTAGGATTAATCGGATAAATTTTACCCCGGTAATCCATCTGCTGCATAATATTTAACATGGCTTTGCCAAGTGAATTTTCCTTTCTGGAAGCTCCAACAATACAGACTGATGAGGGAGAAAGAAAACGATTTAAACGACTCATTATCGCTCCTTGCATACTTAAATTGCGTGGTTTGAAAATAATACATATTAATTTCTTGTACCAAAAATTTCCTGCAGATTTTGTTGGATGATTTTAAGATCGACGGGTTTTTCTAATACGGCTTGAACTCCGGATTTTAAAAAATTATTCCGGGAGTATTTAAATAAAAATGCTGATATAATTATAACAGGAAAATTTCGATTTATGGCAAGTATCTTATTAGCTAAATCCTGCCCGTTCAATCCCGGCATTTCTACATCCAGAATGGCCGCTTCCGGATTATGCTTTTTAAATTTGTTGAAACCATCTATACCATCCACTGCTTCAATCACTTCAAAACCCTGCATGCTTAAAAAGTCGTGCATCAATTCGCGAATAGATGGCTCATCATCAACCACTAATATCTTTTTCATCTATAAAATCCTTAAAGGAAATATAACTTTGTAAAATATATTATTCAACGACTATTCTTTGAATTTTATCATAGTTTATTTGTTTTTAAGTGGAATAATTTGAATATTAACGGCACAATTTAGAATTTTATTAAATATATCATTTTTTAAATTAGTATTATGTTAAATGAAATTAAAATAGGTCATTATACCAATTTCTCAGCAGGAACCGGTTGCACAGTTATTGTGCCCCCAACAAATAATATTGCCTCTGCCTGTGTGCGCGGAGCTTCCCCGGGTACAAGGGAATTAGCTTTATTGGCTCCGGATAAGAAAGTTAGTCGTATTGACGCATTGGTGTTAACAGGGGGCAGTGCATTTGGGTTGGGTTGTGCCCATGGTGTAATGGAAACCTTGGCGGATAGAAATATTGGCTATCAGACAAAATTCGGGGTGGTACCGATCGTTCCTGCAGCGGTCATATTTGATAAAAATATCGGGGATCCAAAGGCCTATCCAACTGCTGAAGATGCTATTCAGGCATGTAAGGAAATCCGATCTAATAATGACAATATGGGTAATATTGGCGCAGGTACAGGGGCAACCATCGGCAAATATATGGGAATGGAATCCGCCATGAAAGCAGGCATTGGAATTTCAAGTCTGGAGCACGACGGTATCCGTGTTACGGTTTTAACGGTTGTGAATGCAGTAGGTGATGTCATTGGATTTGATGGGAATATTATGGCTGGGGCGATTGATCCTAGCGGAAATTTTTATGCTCAGAATGATTCATTATCACGTTGGCAGACTTCCCAATTAGGGATGTCCGCAAATACGGTATTAAGTGCCGTTATGATTAATGCAAAAATCACTAAGCAGCAGGCTTTCTTCCTGGCTGAACGTGCTCACTATGGCATTGCACGTCGGATCGATCCTTCTCATACCAGTTTTGACGGCGATGTTACATTTGTGGTTTCAGTTCCGGAGGTTGAAGTAAATATTGACCTGGTAAGCAGTATGATGGTAAAAAGTGTTGAAGAATCTATTATAAAAAGTGTTAAATATTCAAAAAGTCTTTTTGGAATCAAATCGTATCAGGATATTACAAAATAATTTATGATTGAATATATTGAATCAAAT
>JARRPN010000027.1:0-9631 GCA_037382875.1 Calditrichaceae bacterium
CTTATAAAAACTATTTCATGATAAGCCGTCAACGATTCCATGAAACCATGCAGTTTGGCAATCCTGATCGAGTGCCATACTTTGAAGAGGGTATCCGCAGGGATGTGATCAAGGCCTGGCATAAACAGGGCTTATCCCCTAAAACCAAAATATCCGATTTGTTTCAGACCGATCAATTCGATGAAATAGACCTGGATCCCTTTGCCGATTTACAAAAATTACCATCCTCGCGTGCAGAGCTTTCCCAATTTAAAGATCATCTGAATAAAAATATTCTCTCACAATTCTGGATTCGCTGGCAGAAAATGAAACAATCCATAAAAAGGAAAGATGAGGTTCTGTTTCTTAAAGTTCATCGTGGTTTTTTTCTTTCCATGGGCGTTTACAAGTGGGAACGCTTCATGAATGTGATTACATTGCTGATCGATGATCCGGAATTTGTAAAAGAAGTATTAATGATCCAGGGTGAGTTCATTGCCAAATTGCTTGATAAAGTGTTGCAGGATATGGAAGTGGATGCGATTATTTTCAGTGAACCTATTGGCGGCAATGAGGGACCGCTCATCTCACCTGCTATGTATGATCAATATGTCTTAACCGGCTACGATCCTATAATTGAGATCACAAAGAAACATGGTATAGATACAATTATCCTGAGGACCTATGCTAATATCCGATTGCTAATTCCTGTTATCTTGAAACATGGATTTAATTGTCTCTGGGCATGTGAGACCAACAGCCCCGCTATGGATTATCTGGATATCCGTAGAGAATTCGGTCGTAAATTGCGGCTCATTGGCGGGATTGATCTGGATGCCTTGCGCCACGGTAAAGAAGCTATCCGGAAGGAAATTGAAGAAAAAGTCCCGCCGCTGATAGCTGATGGCGGGTATATTCCCATCGCTGATGGGCGTGTACGCAAAGAGATTCCGTTTGAGATTTATACATATTACAGAAATTTATTGGAAACAATTATCAGTAAAACTAATAATTATTCAATAGAATCCGGTTAGACTTACGTTCAGAAGAAAAATGACATTCAGAAAAAACCGTTCGAAATTCAGGCGAATGGAACGGCCAAAATTCTGACTGTCTGATCCCGACTTGTCGGGAGAGTTTCAGAATTTTAGTGAAATGAGCTGTTGAATTTCAAGGTTTTTTCTGTTGTCTTGATTTCTTTGGTACTTTCTGCATCAAGGCAGAAAGTACGTATAATTAATTTATAAATCTTTTTTAATTTACTTTTTGTCTGGCCCGTCTGGCCACCGGACAGGCCAAAAAGTAACAAAAAGCCCTGGCGAATTTAAACTCGCTCCTGATTATCCTATAAGCCTAGTCCTGCAGCTCGAACAGTAAATTCGCCGTCTTTGGCTTTACGAAATTAAGTTTATCATTTGCACAATTATAATTTGACATCGTTTTTCAACAGAATGAAAGATATGATATAAATTAAACCGGACACTAAAGATAATCAATGAAAACTTTCTCGGAATATAACTTTTCAAGATTTTTTCAGTATATAGATTATAATTCGAAGGTTGATTGAAATATTTAATAGCTGTAATATTTGCAAAATTATCAATGATCTAATTTCTAATTAATCAAAGGGAATACATTATGAAGTCCTACATTTCAATATCGAAGATTTTTGTTGTTTTTAGTTTCATCTTATTAGTTCTGCCTGATTACAATTTCGGTCAGGACAAGACAGTTGAGATAGATAAACTGATGCAGTTATATAATGAATATGGCCAGTTTAATGGTACAGTGCTTGTTGCTGAAAACGGGAAAATTATTTTACAAAAAGGCTATGGCCTGGCCAATATGGAGTGGAATATTCCCAATGCCCCGGATACAAAGATGCGTCTGGGTTCGATTACCAAGCAATTTACCTCAATGATTATTATGCAATTAGTTGAAGAGGGTAAAATCAAACTGGATGCGAAAATGACGGAATATTTGCCTGAATACCGTAAAGACACCGGTGATAAAGTAACTATTCATCATCTGTTAACGCACACATCCGGTATTCCAAGTTATACCGGCTTGCCCAGTTTTACCAGCGATATAAGTCGAACGCCTTTTCCGGTTGATGAATTTGTTGAGAAATTCTGCAGCGGCGATCTGGAATTTGAACCGGGTACACAATATAAGTACAACAATTCGGGATATTATTTATTAGGGGCTATCATTGAAAAAGTGATCGGTAAAACTTATGAAACAGCACTGCACGAACGCATTCTTGATCCGCTTGGAATGGATGATAGCGGATATGATCATCACGGACCTATTAATATTCATCGCGCCACCGGTTATGAAAAAAGGTTAAACGGTTATATAAATAGTCCATATCTGGATATGTCTCTTCCCTATGCAGCCGGTGCTATGTATTCCACGGTTCTTGATCTTTATAAATGGGATCAGGCGCTCTACACCGATGAACTTCTGTCGAATGAAAACAAGAAAATCATGTTTACGCCGTTCCTTAATAATTATGCTTATGGATGGAGTGTGAGAAAAATGGGACTAGCAGAATCGGAAGACAGCTTAACGGTAATCTCACACGGTGGCGGCATCAATGGATTCAACACATTGATTAGCCGACTGCTTGATGATAAACATTTAGTTGTACTTTTAAATAACACTGGTGGTACTGAACTTGCCAGAATGAATACGGCGATTGTAAATATTCTCTATGAGAAGCCCTATGATCTGCCAAGAAAATCCATAGCGAATGTTTTTTACAAGACGCTTAGCGAAAATGATATCACAACTGCAGTAAAGCAATATCATGATTTAAAAAGGAATTCGCCTGATGATTATAATTTTAATGAAAGAGAATTTAACAGATTGGGATATATCCTTCTTTCAATGAATAAGGTCAGTGATGCGATAGAGGTTTTTAAATTGAATGTTGAATCTTATCCGGAAGGCTACAATACTTACGATAGTCTTGGCGAAGCCTATATGATTAATGGTCAAAAAGAACTGGCGATAAAAAATTATAAAAAATCACTGGAATTGAATCCCCAAAATACGAATGCCGTTGAAATGCTCAAAAAACTTAATGAGGATAAGTAAAATATAAATCAGGATATGAAATTTATATAAAATTAATATGTAACTTTTAGGTAAAACAAAACGTATCTGATCACAGTTAACATGATCAGTTAGATAATTTATACTTTCTGATCCCTTTGTATATCAAGATTTAGTGATATACCCTCACAAAACTTGAACACAATATAAGAAGTCAAGGATACTCTGTATTGCAGTTGCAACTGACCAGACTTGACGAAAAGTTATTATACGCTTCTTTTGGTAATATGCTTACCAGATGGGAATTAATATCCTGCATACCCAGATATCTATTCATTTTATTTAATTTATATAGATTATTTTTCATATCTGAACTAATTACAGGAGGCTCTCATGGGATCAATGAGCAGAAGAGATTTTCTAATTACCTCCTCGATGGCAGGAGGAGCTGTTGCTTTAACCCGGATTTTGCCTAATGCCTGGCTGGGAACGGCCTATGCCGGAACCACTGGTTTTTTTGAATCCGAGTTTGGCATAAACGATCAACTATGTAAAAAAGCACTAGAGAAAGCGCTTTCCAAGGGCGGCGATTTTGCCGATATCTACTTTGAGCACACCATATCCAATTGGGTAAGCCTTGAAGACGGTAAAGTGGATCGTGCCTATGGCGATATTGATCTGGGTGTGGGTATTCGGACGGTCAAAGGTGATCAAACTGGTTATGGTTTTACTCAGGATTTAACAGAAGAGTCTATATTGGCAGCTGCAGCCACAGCCGCTACGATTGCTGATAGCTCGCCAAGTTCGGTTACAAAACAATTTGTCAAACTCAAGACAGAAAATTATTACCCGATTGACAAATTACCTTCGGAAATTTCTTTATCAACCAAACTACCTTTAATAAAGAAAGTAAATGAGCAATGTTTCGCATTATCGGATTTGGTTATTAAAGTCAATGCCAGTTTGCATGACCAGCAGAAACGTATCATGATCGCAACAAGTGATGGGACTAAGGCTGAAGATCTTATTCCACGCAATTATCTGGCGGCTTCTGTTGTTGCTGAAAAAGATGGCAGGCAGGAGCGTGCCGGGTGGAACTTTGGCGGTAGACGAGACTTCTCATTTTATACGCCTAAAGTTGCTGATAAACTGGCTGATGAAGTTATAAAACGTGCAGTTATACTTTTTGATGCTGAACAACCACCTGCCGGTGAAATGCCGGTTGTTCTGGGGCCGGGCGTAACCGGTATCTTGTTACATGAGGCAATTGGCCACGGCATGGAAGCGGACTTCAATCGTAAAGGTATATCCACGTATGCAACCATGATTGGTAAAAAGGTTGCAGAACCATTTGTAAATATTGTTGATGAAGGTATTACGCCGCATCAGCTTGGTTCTGTAAATGTTGATGATGAGGGTACACCCGGGCAAAAAACCATGCTGGTTGAAAATGGTATTTTAACCAGTTACCTGCACGACCGGATTTCTTCAAAATTTTATAAAGTTAAACCGACTGGTAACGGAAGAAGAGAAAGCTATCAGCATTATCCAATTCCTCGTATGAGAAATACCTATATGCTGGCAGGAGAGGCTAAGCCAGAAGACGTAATTAAATCAGTTAAAAAAGGTATTTATGTAGAAGATGTCAGCAATGGTCAGGTTAAGATAGGTGAAGGCGATTTCGCTTTTTATGTATCACAGGGAAAAATGATTGAGGAAGGTAAAATCACGAAGCCGATTAAAGACATCAATATTATGGGTAACGGTCCCAAAATGTTGCAGAATGTAACCATGGTCGCTAATGACCTGAAATTAAATCAAGGCGGTACCGGTGCATGTGGAAAAGATGGTCAACGCATGCCGGTTTCATTTGGATTACCAACCTGTCTCGTTAAATCGATGACGGTTGGTGGCGTACAAAAACAAGGAGCATAATTATGAGTAAAGAAATGATAAATTTATGTGAGTTTGTTTTAAAAACGGCCAAAGAAGCCGGTGCGGATGATTGCGGAGTTGGTATATCTAAAAGCCGATTTGTAGAAGTTCAATATCGTGAACACAAACCGGAAACCGTTAAAGAAGCAACTACCCAGGGCATCGGAATTGATATTTATGTGAATAGTCGTTATTCGTCTCAAAGTTCATCTGATTTGCGGAAGGATGCGCTAAAATCATTTGTTTATAATGTGGTGGAAACAGCAAAACTATTGGAAGAAGATCCTTATCGCAGTCTGCCGGATCCCAAATATTTTGAGGGACGAAAGGATATTGATCTTCAAATATTGGATCCGGAATATAAAAAGATAACACCGGAATTAAGGCACTCAATGGCGAAAGAACTGGAAGAATCCTGTTTGGAAGCCGGAGGGGAAAAAGCAATTTCGGTAACATCTCAGGTATATGATTCATTCAATGAAGAAACGATTCTAAGCAGCAACGGCTTCAAAGGTGAAACAAAATCAACAACCTGTTTTGCTTATGCTGAAATGACTGCCCAGGATGAAGGTGATCGTCGTCCAAATGGATATCATTATGCCGTGAACAGAGCATTGAATAAATTGCCATCCTGTAAAGAAATAGGTAAACAGACCGCTGCTCGTACAATGAAATTAATGGGTGGTAAAAAACTAAAAACGGAAACCTTTCCAATTATTATTGAAAATCGTAATGTAGGCCGTATCCTGAATGGATTTGTTTCTGCCATGAGAGGCTTTGCTTTGCAGCAGAAACGTTCCTTTTTATTGGATAAAAAAGGGGAAAAATTAGGAAGTGATGTTTTTACACTGATTGATGATCCGTTTATTATAGGCGGCCTTGGTAGTCGTTTGTATGATGGTGATGGTTTTGCCACAAAAAAACGTTCTATGGTTGAGAAGGGAGTGTTAAAAGAATTCTATATTGACTGGTATCGCAGCAGGAAACTGGAAGTTGAACCGACAACCGGAGGCACTTCCAATTTAGTTATTCCACCGGGAAAACGATCCGTTGCCGAAATTATGAAAGATTTAGGCCGCGGAATTCTAATTAATGGTTTTTTAGGTGGAAATTCGAATTCCAATACCGGTGATTTTTCCATTGGCATTACTGGCATCTTGTTCGAAAACGGTGAACCCACACAAGCTGTGGCTGAAATGAATATGGCCGATAATCATATGGAATTCTGGAAAAAATTGGCAGAAGCTGCGAATGATCCATGGACCAACAGCAGCTGGCGCATGCCGAGTCTCGTCTTTAACGATGTTGTTGTCGCTGGTGTGTAACTAAATATTAGTAGATCATTAATAATAATTATTGCATTTTTTGGGGTGCAAAAGATAAAAAGAAATTCTTTTGCATCTCAAAGGTGCATTTTTATAATACTCAAATCTTGACACTATATATAATTATCAAATCACTGTTGCCGCCTTTTATTATTTAAATACTTTTAATAATTTTCATCATAATGAAAAATTCCAACATTGCAGATTTAATAGGAAAGAAATTCAAAACTAAATTAGGCGAATTACCAGTACTTGAACTGCTGGGAAAGGGTAAGTCTGGTTATTCGTATCTAACAAAACATGATCATAAATATTATGTTCTAAAAATTATGCATGATGAACCCTGTTCCTATTATTCTTTTGATCAAAATAAAGTTGAACTTGAAGTAAAAGCTTATAATAAATTAATAGATTATAGCATTCTAATGCCGGAATTAATATGTTACGATTTGGAAAATGAGTACCTTGTAAAAGAATTTATTGATGGGAAAACAGCCTCAGAAATAATTGCAAACGATCTGATTTCTGAAGCGATCATTCAACAACTATTTGAAATTTACCGTCAGGTTAAACAAAACAGATTGAACATTGATTACTTTCCAGCCAATTTTATCATCAAAGATCAACGGTTATTTTATATTGATTATGAATGCAATCAATATTCATCCGAGTGGAATTTGCCGAGCTGGGGATTGTATTACTGGGCAAATTGTGAAGGATTCAAAAACTTTTTATCAACAGATGATTCCACATACATCAATGAATCTACAGAGAATGGCATACCAATCAAAAAACCATTTGAGAATAAAGTATCAGCCTGGCTACAAAAGTTTGATGTAGGATGGTCCAAATTTATTGAAAATTAAATCTGTTTTTCGTATTCGTCTATATTAATACAAATATTTTTATATAGTTTTTTCTTTGCATTTTTTTCTATCAACCTAAGTATTTTTATTAGGATTGCTTATGATATTGAAAAAATACCAATAAAACGGATTTAATTTTGTTTCTTATCTAAAACAACTGGTCGATAGGCAATACCCATCTTGTCAAAACAATATGTTGAACTCCAATTAATATATTTCCTTATGTTATTTAATTCACTATATTAAATTTTTCAGATCTGTTTATTTCAAGTAGTCGAAAAAGGAGATTACCCATGTATTGGAAAATGGCCATTATTTTTGTGTTATTGTTCTTACTTTTTACACCTGCACTGAGTCAGATTGCTATCGAATGGGAAATGTTGCCGGCATCCGATGGCGATAATTTAACTTACCCTTTCGATAAAACCAGCGTAGCAACAAATGATTATAAAATAAGTCTTGGAATTCCATTGGTTTTAGCATCCAAAAAGGAAGATACAACCAAGGTTCCAACATTGGTTTTATCCAATGCGTTGTTTTACAGTAATAAACATCTTATCGTAGAAAAGTGGCCAAATTATCAAGATTCAGTCTTTAATCTTAAAGATACTTATGACCATCTTGTCTCCTTTGGATATTCTGCCACTTTAACGAAAACACTGAATAAATATTGGTCGATATTGGGTATCGCCGGTTTTACGTATGCAGGATTCAGTCCGGATAAATATCGATTAAAAGATATCGGTATTAATGGTGGTATTGCCGGAGTGAAAAAATGGGATTCAGGCTGGACACTCGGTTTTGGATTGTACTATGGCCGATTGACCGGTGTGGATGCCCTTATGCCTATCATTATCGTTCAGAAAAAAACTGAACATACCATACTAAATATTTCTCTACCCAGTGCAATGAGTTACTGGTATATATTTAATAATAAAATTAATTTTGGTTTAACTGCAGAAATAAATGGGGATATGTATATTGAGCCAGGTGCTAAAGTTGCACAATATGATAAAAATGGTCAGTTAAAATCAACTAAAAATAATATTGGATTAGCCTATTCCGCCGTAACAATTGGGCCGGCTCTAAAGTATAGTATTATGGATGGCGTATCGATTATTGCAAGAACGGGTTTATCTTTTGCCCGGCGCTATCAATATTGGATTCCGGAAGAAGAGGAAGTACTGCGATGGCCGGATATTGGAGATCCGGGGTGGATGGATCTAACCGGACATGATTATACCGGTGAAGATGTTGAATTTCCAATGAAAAGTAATTTCTTTTTTAAACTTACAGTAGGAGTAGGTATTTAATTATATTTATTATTATCAATTCTAAAAGAGTTAGTTAATATCTAAGTTTGGTTTATGTTAATATTTTGTAAGATGGCTTTTATAGAAATATATGTCCAGAGAGAATTTATTCTATTTAGGGATAACGAATTTACTAGTTAATTATAATAAATTTACCATTTAATATCGAACAATCTGAAATTAAGGGAAAGCCAGAATTCAGAATAAGATTTATTGAGTCCTTTGTTTTGATGGAAGTTTTTTGATTCTGTATGATAGTATGCAGTGATTAATTCGATCCTATCGTTCCAGAAATTTTCTTTAAATTTTATACCAAATGTGGAATTAAAGCTTTTCACACTATCCGCTACCTGTGTGTATGCCAGTTCCAAAATAGGAATTTTACCCTGTTCAACATACTTATAGGATAAATTTAATCCATGCCATTGGAATTTGGTATTCCATGCCTGGGCATTGGAACCAAGATCGTGACCAATAAACCGATGGAATTCGTCCGGATTAATCGTTTCCTGTTTTTCTTCATAAACATAATTGATTGAATAAAAATTATCCGCGGGGAAATCGTGATTATACAGCCATTTAGTCAATTTAGTCCATTCAACTGCCCAATGAGAATTAAACAGCCCAAATGGTTGAATTTGCTTTAATCCAAATATCAATCCCCAGGCTTCCCGGTTTTTATACCCATTTGTTTCTATCGATTTAAAATCGATTTCATCTACGGCAAATGATGAGTAAAATTTGCTTCTATAGCCTAAAGCAACTGCTAAATCGGCCGTAGTAATAATATTACGTTGTGAGGCATAATCATATTCATTATGATAAATCATAAAGGGATTAACATATTTGGAATTTAAATCCTGGTTGGTCATCTGCATTTCTGTTATCGATAATTTTGCCCGGTTAAAAAACCGATAGGATAATCGATGCAAATATAGAATTTTTGGAGTTTCATCTCTTAATAAGGCATTTTTCATCCAGGCGATAATGAAGTTAAAAGACAGATCATCTTTATACTTAATTGAAAAAAGGAAATGATTGGTTGGCGGCATACTCTGATCAATAATTAATTTACTGAATTCACTGGTTCAAACATTTAAGTGGTCCCGGCCCAGAACGATGAACATATTATCCAGTTTACAGCTTAAAATTG
>JARRPN010000028.1:0-2302 GCA_037382875.1 Calditrichaceae bacterium
CTGATTTAATTTGTTTGTATAAAGCCGATTTTGGACCTATTATTTTTGAATGTCCTATAATCTCTTCTAATTTTTGAGGTCGCACTCGATCTGCGAGCGGACGTTTTGAAGACTGTTTTATATTTTGATTGAAAATGCCAATTTCTTTATCGGACATAACTTTATCATTTATCTCGATAATTAAATCGAATAGACATATTCGGATTTATAATGGAGAAAAGATACCTTGTTAATGTATCGCAATTTTCCATAAAGCTACTTCTTCCGATGTACTCTCAATAGTAGAAATGAAAATTGTATTCTTGCCTATCCGTAAATATTCATTTATTGGAAATGAATCAAAATGATTTTCACTAATTTCTTTGATACTATATTTTGGTAGTAACTTGTCACGGAAAGTATTTCCATTAACAATAATCTGATAATAAGCATTTCCTCGGACAACGATTGGATAATTATTTCCTGAACGATAAACCCATATTTTTAGATTGAGCGGCTGGGTTAGATCTAAATTCGCTGGTATTTTAAATTCAAACTGCAGCGCATCACTTCCAGGTGGATTTCTGTACTGAAACGTATAACCTAGGAACCATATCTGTTCATTAATAATTTTATTTAATTTTAAATCCGGGCCATTATCACTATCGGCAATTAGATTGTCATTACTAAATATATGACCGCGTATAATATGTTCATCAAGACCTGAAGGTATTATCTCCTTATTACTGAAAATAACATTTAGACTGGTTTTATATTCAAAGGTAAATTCATTTTCCCGCTCGTGTGTTATTGTTATGGTTTGGGCAACCGGTTTATCGTAGAATGGGACATCACCAAAAGAAATCTCATGTTCACCGATTGGAAGTGAACCTCTAAATTCACCCATTCCAACTTGTTTTCCATTAATAAAAATTTCTCCTTCAACCGGTTGGGTGCGCAAAGTAACTGTTGTCGTTGTACTGCTTAATGTAAAATTTACAATACTGCGTGTATTTTCACGATTTACTTTGACAACTTTTTCTTCTGGATAGGTCTGGTATCCCTGTTTTCTTACAGATATAGCATATTGTCCATATTCTACCTTTTGTAAAACGTAATCTGTTTTGAATTCTGTTTTTTCTCCATTAACATATATGTCTGCATTTTTCACATTAGATCGTACTTCAATTAAACCTAATTTTGCATCTGCATACTGATATTTTTTATCACTTCGACTTTTTTGCGGATGCATGGAAAATACTAATTCGATAGTATCATTCACACTTATCTCAAATTGTTGTTCTAAAGGATTAGCAATATAACTGTCGGCATCTAATCGAATAATATGTTTTCCTGGTTTAACCGCAATAATATCTCTTCCTGATATATTGCCAGAAAAGTCACCGTCAATATATATCCTACTGTCTACAGATCCACTACGGACTTTTATAAATCCCATGGTTGCCGATGTGTGTTCCTGAAAATCAAAATGCAAGTTTGTAGTGTCATTTTTTTCAATGAAGACTTGCTGTTGGTTTGGGATGGTCACATAGCCATTACGGATTAAAGAAATACTATGTTCTCCTGTAGTAATCGGATAAGGAATATTATATTTGAACCCTGCGGCAAGGTTTTTATCTATATAAAGACTGCCTTTATCGGACCCACCTTCTATCAGCAGATACCCCTTTGGTTCACTTTTATCGGATGCAAAATAAATCCAGGTACCATAGAAGATTATAATAATACCGACAATAAAACTCAAATGGATCAACCAGGTTTGCCACAATGAGGGTTCTTCTTCATAAAATTCATCCTGATTTTCTGCTTCTTCTTTAGTCATCCATCGAAATTCACCCAGATGATTTTTATACTTTTTATATCCCTTTTTAGCTTTATAAAATTTGTCAACTTCTTCTTCGTAAATTTTAGATTCAATCTCAGTATGCCTGTGCTTTTGTGCTATGGCTTGTTGCTCTTTAAATCGCTTAATACGCTTTTCAACATCCTCTTTCATATCCGAGCGTAATTGTTCAATATATGCTTTCCATTCCTCAGTGTCAGGAATATTTATGGAACTGGATCTGGAGAATATATTGATAATCTTTTCAAATAAGGAATGTTCAAGGGGATAAAACTCAAACTCTTCATTTAGTTCCAAAGGAGTAAGCCAGCGGATTTCGCCCAAATGATTTTCACATTCAACCATTTCCGGATATTGCGAACAGACTTCCTCTACAATCGACCGGATGATTGCTTCTTTTTGAAAATCCTGCTGATGTTCCGAATGATATAAATTCCAGCCTGTATCCTCAGATTTGGA
>JARRPN010000028.1:2341-12483 GCA_037382875.1 Calditrichaceae bacterium
GTTTTAAGTCCTCACGAATTTTTGTTCTCAGTTCTTGTTCATTCAATTATGAAATCAATTGTTAATGTTTTATAACAACGCCTCTGAAATCTATTTTAATTTATTATAATTGGTTCCAACCTTTAATAAATTTTCCTGTACATTTGCTAACTTTTCCCGTTCTTTATTTACAACAGCTTCGGGAGCCTTGTCAACAAAATTTTTGTTAATCAACTTCGCTTTAAGACCTTTTTCAATGCCTTCCAACCGCAAAATTTCTTTTTCCAGCCGTTGTTTCTCTTTTTCAATATCGATTAAATCAGCCAGTGGTATAAAAAATTCCGTCTTCTGTACAACCAGTGTTCCAGCATTATCTTGTACAAAATCATTAGGCAATGGAAGAATATTATCAACCTTTGCTAGAGCAGCAAAATGATCTGCGGTGGATTTTATTAAATCCCATTTATCACTTTTATCGGATGCAAAATAAATCCAGGTACCATAGAAGATTATAATAATACCGACAATAAAACTCAATCGGATCAACCAGGTTTGCCACAATGAGGGTTCTTCTTCATAAAATTCATCCTGATTTTCTGCTTCTTCTTTATTTCATTCTCATGTTCGGGGCGATACAGCCTTTTCTTAATCATTTCCAGATACCAGTCACAGTAATCATGCCAAAAGAAATGATAGATGCCATTAAGGGCATCATTTACCCGAAATTTATCAATATTCTCGGTAGTACTTTTAATGGTTTGATTGAATCTGCTGAGAATCCATCGATCTTCGAGGGTAAAATGTTGACTATTTTTTGCATAATCAGTATCGGTCGATTCAAGGTTCATGCTCAAAAACCGATAGGCATTCCAGATTTTATTGGAGAAATTACGTCCAATCTCAAAACTATGCGTACCGATGTTAATATCTTTCCCCTCAGAGCTCAACATAATCATTGTAAACCGGATAGCATCTGCACTAAATTCATTAATCATTTCAACCGGGTCAATGCCATTGCCCACTGATTTGCTCATTTTTCGGCCCTGCTCATCCCTTACAATACCGTTAAAATAAACATTATGAAATGGAATATCACCGATAAATTCCAAACCGGAGATGATCATTCGGGCGACCCAGAAAAATATGATATCCGGTCCGGTAACCAGTGTATCCGTTGGATAGAAATATTTGACATCCTTCGTATCATCCGGCCAACCTAAAGTTGAAAATGGCCAAAGTTGCGAAGAGAACCAGGTATCAAGCACATCCGGATCCTGAGTCCATTTTTCATCTGCAGTCGATGGATCATCCAGACATACTTTAATATCACCATTCTCATTATACCAGGCAGGGATTCGATGCCCCCACCATAGTTGTCTTGAAATACACCAATCCTTGATATTGGTCATCCAGTTTTCATAGGTTTTCTCAAAACGGCCTTGTGGATAAAATTTTACATCACCGTTTTTGACAACTTCCAGAGCCTTCTTTGCAAAGGGTTTCATCTTGACAAACCACTGTACCGAAAGGTAGGGTTCAATCGGCACGTGTGAACGATAACTATGACCCACAGCATGGGTATGCTCTTCAATTTTTTCCAGTTGCCCAGCCTTTTCAAGCTCAGCAATGATTTTTTTACGAGCCTCAAACCGATCCAGTCCGGCAATATCAGAAGGAATAACTAGTTCATCTTGATAAGCCTCATCCTCAAATACCTGACAAACCGGTAAAATGCTGCCATCTTTATCAATCACAATCACCTGTTTAAGGTTATGGCGAATACCGATTTCAAAATCATTGGGATCGTGTGCAGGCGTAACTTTAACAAAACCAGATCCAAATTCTTTATCGACATGTTCATCAACAATAATATCAACTTCACGATTTACAAATGGAATAATGACTTTTTTACCGATTAATGGATATTTTTCCATATCATCCGGTGCTATAGCCACAGCCGTATCACCAAGCAGGGTTTCCGGCCTCGTTGTTGCTACAATAAGAGATTCATCTGAATCTTTAAACTTATAACGAATATGATATAAATGTCCCTGAATATCTTTATGTTCAACCTCATCATCTGCCAGTGCCGTTGCTGATGCAGGATCCCAGTTTACGATACGCAGACCTTTATAGATTAATCCTTTTTCATACAACCGGATAAATACTTCCTGAACCGCTTTAGATAATCCTTCATCCATGGTGAATCGTTCCCGATCCCAGTCGCAGGAGCATCCCATTTTCTTGAGCTGATCGATAATCAGACGGCCATTTTTATTTTTCCATTTCCAAATACGTTCAACAAATTTTTCGCGGCCCAAATCATGACGGCTCTTATTTTCTCTGTTTTTTAGATCCCGTTCCACAACTGTCTGCGTTGCAATACCGGCATGATCGGTTCCTGGCAGCCAGAGAGCTTCAAACCCCTGTTTGCGTTTAAAACGAATAAGAATATCCTGTAGTGTATTATTAAATGCATGACCCATATGCAAAATGGAAGTTACATTTGGCGGAGGTATGACAATCGTATATGCTTTTTTATTCGGATTGACTTCAGCTTTAAAGTATTTGTTATCCAGCCAGTGTTGATACCATTTTTCTTCTACCGTTTTCGGATCATATATTTTAGAAATTTCCTTTTGCATCAGATAAAGCCCTTAAACAGATTTACAACTAAAATTGAAAGTTCAGATTCCAGATTGTATGATTGATTCAAAATACATAGTTAACTTGATAATTATTGAATAATTAAACCTTAAATATAAAGAATTTAAGATATTAAATCATCTAAATGTTAAAAGGATTCTGGATATTCATATAGAATTTAGATACTTTTATAGAATAGGATAAAGCATGACATCTGTGAAGGACTATGAGAAAATATAATCCAAAAGTAAAAATATGTTGTATACTTTCGAAAAAGGAAGCGGATATAGCCATAAAAGCCGGGGCATCAGCACTTGGTCTCGTCTCTGAAATGCCGAGTGGTCCAGGTATAATTTCAGAGGAAGAAATAAAAGATATCGCTGAATACGTCCCGGCACACATAGATACATTCTTATTGACCAGCCTGCGGGATGCCGAAGCCATCATTAGACAACATAAATATTGTAATACAACAACGATTCAATTTGTAGATTCTATTAAACCTAATATTTATCAGTTTTTGCGAAAAAAATTACCTCAAATAAAATTTGTTCAGGTTATCCATGTTATGAATCAAAATTCCATTAAAGAAGCACTCGAAATAACTTCCTATGTCGATGCTCTGTTACTCGATTCAGGAAATCCAAATCTAAAAACCAAAAAACTGGGTGGAACAGGACGTGTTCATAACTGGGAACTCAGCCGTCAAATTTGTGAACTTGTTTCCTTGCCCGTTTATCTGGCTGGTGGATTAAATCCTAATAATGTTAGAGAGGCAATCAATTTTGTAAAACCATATGGTTTGGATATTTGCTCTGGTCTTCGAACAAATGGGAAACTTGATCCTGTTAAGATAGTAACTTTTTTCTCTAATATTAATTAAACTTAATTTTTACAATAGTACAGAAAATCTAGGATGCTGCTGATTTAGGCATTGAAAATCCATCCAAAAATTTGGAAATAAAAAAGCGGGTTTCAAAGAGAAAGCGTTCGGCAGCACAGCCACGACGGCTGCAAACGGCACAGACAATCTTCAAATTACAATCAATCGATTTTTTATATTTGCCTTCAATTTCTTCGATTGAACTATCGATATCCAATTCAAAATTGTTACGTTCATTTTCAAATGCAACTTTAGCTATTTTCTTTTGAATCATTTCCGATAAATCTTTGATTCGGCCAAGATAAAAACTAATTGCACTTCGCCAAATAGCGGATGCTTTAGATCGGACTTCAGACTCAAAGTCGGCTGAAGAACCCGGTCGTAGAGATTTAAGACCAAATTCTTTCAATTTAAAGATTTCATCAATCAAAGATAAAATATACTCAAGTTCCCGAACCGTCTTCTGACTTGTATCGAAATAAATTACTTTCGCTCTGGTATTGAGTATTTTTTGAATTTTATGAAAAATTTCATTCAATTCACCATGTTTATCGCCAAGGGATTCTTTTAAAACGTTTTCAAATTTGCGAATTTGTTTATCGGTCATTTCAATGGATTTTACAACATTCTTATATTCATTAATCTGATTATATCCCAGCGACTGGAAAATGATATCAAAATATGCCTGTACAGAAATTTCCAGTTCTTTCAAACTTTCCTTTAAACGCTCACTTTCCCGCATACGGCTTTGCTCAACTTGTGCAACAACGTTTTCATCGGCATGTTTTTCAAGGATGCTCAGTACATCGGTAAACACCTTCTTAGGCGTGGATAAATCGTTCACCAAACTCAATATTAAATTCACATTCATGATCTCTTCAGCCAACGAGCGCAGTACACGATCTTTGGAAATATGGCAGTGAGATAACAGAGTCACATTGGAAAAATCCGTTACATCTTCCTCACTGGATTTTACAACCGCAATCCGTTTTTTAGTAAGCAGATGCATAAAAAAATCACCCATATAACGGTGTTTATTATTTCGGATTTTCATACCAATTGAGCCCAATGAGCTCACAGATATTTTATTTAAATCCGGTCGGTCTTTACAAATTTTGATAAGCTCGGTCAGGATGATAAAATTTTGCAGCAGATTATCAAATTTGGCTTTACCTAAACTTACATAAATAAACTTTCGCAGGACCATAGGATCAACAGAATTAAGCAGCGATATGACCACTCTTTGAATAACCGGATCTTCATCACCCAGCATTTTTAATAATTGTTCCATACTGGCCATGCGTTTAACCTGCCGGGCCAGCTGATTAATTTTCTGAACTTTGATATCCTCTTCCTGACGGATGCTTATAACATTGCTTACAATCTCGACCATTTGTTCATCAATACGATCTTTGCTGCGTTGCTTAAGAAGTTTCAGGAATAATTCCAGCATATTAATAGTGATGAAAGGATTCTTTAAAATCTCCGCGAATACATCCAGATCCCGTTCAAACATTAATAGTGTGATCAGATTAAATGAATCTTCATGAGTAGCAAGGAACATGCGCTCCCTTTTGCCAAAATCAAGTACATCCTGAAAGCGTCCTAATAATTGCCAGAATTCATTTTGGTATGCTACTTTACGAACCTGGTCATATTCGTCGTTTGCAAGGGTGGTAATTAAACTGGGAAAATGACAATTACGGGCAACTGCCATCCTGATATTAGTATCCTCCATGATTTCCTGACTCAGATAGAAACCATTAGGGACCGGAGCATGTTTCCGGAAATATTTTTCCATTACATATTCGTAATATTCAAAAAAGTTTTTATATGTTTGCCCGGCAATTTTAACCAAACTACTATCCTTCCAAAGCCAGCGTAAATGCAGTGGTCAGTTTTAATATGTCTTTATTGGCTTTATTGAGCCTTTTTACCAGTTCAGCAGCAACATTTCGATTGATAATCATACCGATCTCATGATCTAGCTCAAATATATGCCATAGATCCTTTTTGGAAATTCTGGCAATCAGACAAGAACGTTTAGCCGTTATTGACGCAGATCGTTCAGATTGCTCTTCATATATGGCCATTTCCCCGAAAAAGGGATAATGTTTTTCTGAGAGGCGAATTAATGATTTATCTGTTTTTTGAGTCGTTTGAACCCATTCCGGTAAAACGAGGGATTTAGAAATCTCTACTTCACCATCCAAAAGGATATATAAGTCGCTGCCAATACTGTTTTCCTGAATAAATGTTGTTTCAGCAACTATTTTTTCAACTACCATTTTATCAAGTATCACCCGGATTTTATCTTCTTCAAGTCCTGTAAATAAGGATACTTTTTTTAGATAGTCCAGTTTGCTTTCTAACAATTTTTTATCTGCAACTTTCATTTTTATTTACTTTCTATGGCTAAATAAAAATAATTACTACTTAATTCGGTATCCTCGGCAGGGTTAATCAAAATTTTAACCTGCTCATCGCTTTTGGAGCCCCGGCCAGCCTCCTGAAATTTACGCATGATATAAGCGTCCAAATTAGAATAATCATCCGACATCAAGCTTGATAACTGGAAAGGTTCAACCATTTGCAGCAGTCCCAACAGAATACCGCTGTTATTTTGATTGTAGTATTCCTTTAGTTGTTTATAGGGTTTCCCGATCAATTCTGCCGGCACTGGTTTACGTTTCAGACTGTAATCGGAGACACCTGAGAAAAGTTGCTCTACAAATTGAGGAACACCCGGTGAAGCCACATAATTGGCCATCAGATAGCCTGTATACATATCACTTACAAATACTTCATCGGCCTTGGCTTTGCGCAAATGGGAAATGTTATCACGATCCAAGATATGCGTATATACTTTTATTTTCTGGTTGATCGTTTTTAATGTCAGGGTTGCCAGAATTGTGCGCTCATCCCCTGGTTTAACGGTCCCGGAAGAGGTATCCGGTAAAATAATCGCCGATTTAGCATTTTTTGCATTAGCACGGTTAATGATGGTTTCTTTTGTAAAATCACCCCGTACATATTTGATCGTTATATTTTCATAACGACCGATGATCTCCGCAATTTCCTCTTCGGAAAGCTGGTTAATCATAACAATGGGTGAATCTATTTGTTGATCCTGTTCGAAGGTACTGAGTATATGATCACCCTGATTATTCCAGCCGCAGAGCAAAATATGGTCTTTAAGTTTGATCTCTTGCAAACCTTTACCCTCTTTTATTTTTTGTGTTACTAAAATTGATGAAATTGTTGCCGTTACAACCGATAAAAGAGCAATTCCGACAAACATTATCAGGACGCCAATAGTTTTCCCTAACGGCGTAACCGGTATTTTATCACCGTATCCGACAGTAGTTATTGTAACAATCACCCACCAAGCAGAATCCCAAAATGTAGAAAAAGCACTATTCTGGCTGCTCTCGAACAGCTCAATCAATATTGAAGCGATGATAGTGATCAGAATAATTAACAGGATCGCTCGAATTACAGGTTTTTCAATGAATTCACTCAGTTTTTTGATTTTTTTCAAATATAATTTACCTGATAATTCCACTTAAGGACATTGAAATCTTCGGCCATATCTTTAATTTTTTTAATAAATTAAACCAAATAAACCAAATATATATTCAGGAATATTTGATAATATTTTAAAAGAATCAAGAATCATGACAAATATTTATAAGGCCAGACGAAAAACATGGGGTAAACGAATCTGCAATTTCTCTTTTTCCCAATAGACTGAGGCAATCGCCTTTGATTCGCGCTCCAGCACGTAATATCCGTATTCAAGTCCGGAAATTTGTATAAATCCTGTGGAAAATAATTCCTGAACTTGTTCATCTTTTAATGTAATTGTACGTTTATGGATCCGCTCTCCTAAAATCTGAACACTTTGATTGGTCAGTTTCCATCCACTTAATCGCTTCTCTGCCAGTAATAAACCAGCATTATGCAAGCGTGCCGAAGGAACTTGTCTGATTTTTCCACACATCATCCAGATTCGGTTTTTAGTAATAATAAACCGATATGACTTCCAAAATTTTTGTTCAATACCCCATAATTGTGACAATGAATCCAGCTCGTTTTTAATCGATGGATCTGTATGCGATAATGTTGACAAGCATTTGGCATTAACAGAATAATTTGTCTTAACTGTAGATTCTAATTTCATAAGTTTTACAACAAAAAAACCTTCCATCTCATGTCTATGCGGAAAAACTCGGATAGCTTTACTTAAATCATCACTAAAGATCTGTCCATCATATTCTACTTTGCCATCATCACAGGAAATTTTTTCTTTTAAATCAATATCTTGAATCTCTACTGGGTAATCATCCAGCAGCCATTGAATTAAAACTTCATTTTCTTCCGGTGCAATCGAGCAGGTTGAATAAACCATTTCCCCGCCCGGCTTGAGTGCCTTGAATGCTGAAATCAGTAATTGCTTTTGAGTAACTGATAATTTTTTAAGTTTATCGTATGACCACCAGCTAGCTACTTCCGGGCTGCCTGCTAATGTACCCAAAGCTGTGCAAGGCGCATCCACCAAAATTTTGTCAAAATAATCCGGGAACCGTTTCCCAAAACCTTCACCGGCCATGTTCAAGATTATTTCGTTTAGCACCCCCGCTCTCTGTACATTGACATTTAATGATTGTAGCCGGTTGTTAGAGATATCATTTAGATATAATTGCCCTTCATTTTTCATCCTATCAGCTAATTGTGTGGATTTGGATCCCGGCGCAGCAGCAATATCCAGAACATTTTCACCAGGTTGTGGATTTAAAACCAATGCCGGGATTTGCGATGAGATACCCTGATATTGAAATTTGCCCTGAAAAAAATCCAGTGTATGACTTAAAGGGATTGTATCATCATTTAGAATAAAACCATACGGATTAAAGGTAAGCTCATTAAAATCTACTTTTAACCGATTTAGCATTTCAATCAGATCAGCTTTGGTTGTTTTGATTGTATTAATCCGGATAGCTCGTTTTTCCGGTTTTACGGCAAGAAATGATTCTACATCATCACCAAATAAATGAGATAGGTAACTATTTAATTCTTGATTTTTTGTCATCCGATATGTTTTGTCATCCTAATCCTAAATAAAAAGGATTAGAATGACATAAAATAATACCTGAAATTATGCAGCTGAAGGCAACAAAATAGTACTTAATTCGCGCCGTATATTTTGATAATGACGACGCATTAGCCGGTTCGAGTTCATATTGATCAATGCCAAATAGTATTCACGGCGAATAACATTACGAGGAATTTTTACTTTATCGGATCCCAATAATGCCAGGGTATTTTCCTGAATTTTCTGAAGTGTGCGCATTGCCCAGAATAAAGGCAACATGCAAAATAGACGGATACGAGTTTCTCTTTTCGGAATTAGTAGAATATAATCCAAAGCGCGATCCAGGTGTTTTATTGCATTTTCAATCAACTCGTTAAAAAGCCGTTGGGCTTGTTCTGCATTTTCCTTTTCAAATATACTTTCACGGGTAAGACGATACTTTTTTAACAGTTCATCCGGAATATATGATTGCCCCCTGCGCAGATCCGTGGCCATATCACGAATAATATTTACAAGCTGCAAGCCTTTACCAAATGATTCTGCCAAAGATTCCAACCGTCCATTCAGTGCCGGTGTAATTTTCTTTGAATAGAATGAGAACATTTCAGTTAATAGATAACCTACCGTTCCGGCTACAAAATAGGTGTATTCATCCAGTTCTTTCATTGTATTTAAGAAGCTAAACTTCTGACGCAGCTTGGATTGAGCATACTTATGCATCCCCCTGGACATCTCAGCAACCCAGCGTCCGATTTGCGTTTTTATCATTCTTGAAAAACTGTTAAAAACATCAAATACAATCGGAAAATTATGAGTTAACTCATCATCCGGTGTCTCATTTGGTAATTTTTTAATGAGCTTGTTAAACTCTGTATAATAGTTGGAATCATCGGATACAAAAATATTGGCATAGACAGTCAACAGATCTTTCTTCTCATTCACAGACAAGGCATCTGTATCTTCAACTGTATCAGCAATTCGGCAAAGCAGATAGGCGACCGTTACCGGCACATTTAAACCTTTCGGCAGCATACGAATAGTGGGCGCAAAGGTTCTTGAAACGCGCGGCAGCATTTCCAGACAGTATTGAATTTTATCCTGCATCTATATTGAACTCCATCACTTTAAATTATTCCACATAAACTTAACAAATTTTGATACAAATGTATAGACCATTTATTCGGATAAATTTAAAAAATATTAAGTTATTTTATCCGGCTGCACCAGCTCAAGCTGATCCCCCAGTTCAAATCGGCCTCGCACTCCCAATAAGGCCAGATTCTTTTCAGCATCCCATTCTTTAATCACACCAGTAAAGAGACGTGTCTGATTGCCGGAGTGACTTTGTTCATAGTTCTGCGCCCGATGCTGTGGATTGCCTTCGAGAAATCCTGTTATGTATCCGCGATTGGCTATGGTATAAACCTCTTCTAATATTTCTTGAGTTACCTGTTTTCCTGATTTGAGCCTATCCATGGCCTGACGATAAGCACGCGTAATAATACTGAGATAATAAATTGATTTGGTTCGCCCTTCAAT
>JARRPN010000029.1:0-9199 GCA_037382875.1 Calditrichaceae bacterium
GTTCACCAAAACGTATTGCTACAGCTATTCGAAGAGCGAGTGGTGTTATAGAAGTTAAATCCCAGGAATTCAAATCATTAGCAGAACGGTATAAAATTCTAAATATCCCCATTTTTCGCGGGGCAATCATACTTTTCGAAGTCATGATTATAGGAATCAAAACGCTGCAATGGTCGGCTGATAAGGCGATGGAAGATGAAGAAGAAAAGGAAATCGCGGAAGGTAAAAGGGAAAAGAAAAGCGATAAAAAAGCCGGTATGAGTACAATGGGTGCCATCCTCACAATAACAATTGCTTTGGTTATAGGCATTGGGGCGTTTATGGGATTACCTTTGCTTCTTGCCACTTATGTATTTGATATCGAAACCCAGGCACTGGCATTTAATTTTGTAGCAGGAATTATTCGTATCCTACTTTTTTTAGGTTACGTTTGGGGCATATCATTCATGAAGGATGTGCATCGTTTATTTCAATACCATGGCGCTGAGCACAAAACCGTATTTGCATTTGAAGATAAGGTTCTACTCTCTCCAACGAATGTACAAAAATTTACTACATTTCATCCCCGCTGTGGTACCAGTTTTTTGGTGATTGTATTATTGATCAGCATATTCTTTTTTTCATTTGTCGATGCAATCATTATGATGTGGTTAGGCAAAATTGATATTTTTATTCGATTGGCAACTCACCTACCACTTGTTCCTATCGTAGCCGGGTTGAGTTATGAAGCTTTGAAAGCATCAGCAAAAAAAGTAGATAATGCTATCGTACAGGCTTTGATATTTCCAGGACTGGCATTACAACGGATAACAACTCAGGAACCGAATGATGAGCAATTGGAAGTGGCGATTGTTGCTTTACAAGCCGCTCTTGGCGAAGATTTAAAAGATGAGCTTACTGCTCCACCGGAGATAAAATCGGAGATATTGCCTGTAACAGCCTAGGATTTATCTATGAAAGATAAAGTTTTACATCTTATTGATCGTTTTAATCAACTAAATGAAGAATTATCCTCACCGGATGTTCATTCCGACCAGAAACGCTATCGTGAGCTATCCCGCGAACATAGTGATATATCTAAAATACTTGAAGTTGGTGAGCCTTACCTGAAAGCACTGAACAATTATGAAGGTAATGCATCAATAATAAATGAAAATGAAGATCCGGAACTGGTTGAAATGGCAGAGATGGAGCAAGAAGATCTGGAAGAACAAATAGAAGATTTGGAAGAAAAATTGAAATTGCTGCTCATTCCAAAACATCCTGATGATCATAAAAATGCCATAATGGAAATCCGTGCTGGAACCGGTGGTGATGAAGCCGCGATTTTCGCCGGTGATTTGTATCGTATGTATTCAAAATTTTGTGAATCCGAAGGTTTTAAAACTGACACGATGAGTTCCAGCATATCAGAACGCGGCGGTTTTAAAGAAATTATCTTTAATATCGAAGGCGACCACGTATATGCCCGCCTTAAATTTGAAAGCGGTGTTCACCGTGTTCAACGTGTACCGGAAACTGAAACCCAGGGACGTGTACACACATCTGCTGTCTCGGTAGTTGTCTTGCCGGAAGCAGAAGACGTGGATATCGATATTGATCCCAATGATTTAAGAATCGATGTATTTCGTTCCAGTGGTCCCGGTGGTCAGAGTGTAAATACCACGGATTCAGCAGTTAGAATCACACATGAACCAACTGGCTTAGTCGTTACCTGCCAGGATGAAAAATCACAGTTAAAAAACAAGAATAAAGCTTTAAAAGTATTGCGTACCCGCCTATTAGATATGGCCGTATCCGAGCAAAATTCGGCCATCGCAGCACAGCGTAAATCCATGGTTGGATCAGGCGACCGCAGCGCTAAAATACGCACTTACAATTTTCCACAGGGTCGTGTAACCGATCATCGTATTGGTTTGACCTTATACAAACTCGATCGCGTTATGGAAGGTGAAATCGATGAGTTGATTGAAGCCTTGCAGTTGGCCGAAAAAACGGAACAATTGGAAGAAGTTGCTGGTTAAGCTTGCGGTTTCTTGAAAGCATTTCCTAAAAATTTATTTCCCAGTACTACACCAATAAAAGTAAATATCGGAAACACGATTAGCGATTGTACTAAAATAATTGGTCCTGCAAATCCATCATATTTTCCCGATTCCAGCTCTTCATATAGCTCGTCCCAGATCGGAGGAAACTCTTCCAGTTTATCCATCATATTTTTAAGAAATTCGATATCCCAATTTCCTACCATTTTAAAAACGATGTAATGAGCTATAAAACTACCAATAGCACCAAATATACCAGTTAGTAATCCCATATGTACTAATCCACTCATTTGGAATTCTTTCGGTTCATTTGGGGATTGACTGCGATAGTAATAAAAAGCGGCAAATCCTCCCAGCACGATACCGAGACAACAGCAGGCATTTATAAATTTTATATAAGGTAGAGAATCCATAAGGGCTGCCACTATACCACCAATAATAGCAGACTGATATAATAAGCGATTATCCATTTTTTAGATAAACCTTTTCTTTGATAATAGTTTCAAGAATAATGCGAAACAGCAGTATCCCCAGAAAAAAACCACTGATTAAGCGAATTTCAAATATATTATGGTAGAGATTAAGATGTTCTGTCAGTATTTCTATAACAAACAGTATAGCTGCCACATAATAAATCCATTTGGGCCATTGTATGGTTGATTGTCTTATCCAGGCCAGAGCAAAGATAAAAAATCCACCCAGGTAAATAGCAAAACAGCGGGCACAAACCGCCATGGGCAAATCATTTATAAATATGCTGCGATCGGGCAATTGATGACAAACCGGATCAGCCAGGAAGTAAATAGCAGTCCCGAAGTAGTTCAGAAATAGATTACCCGATTGTACCAGAAGCGGAGCCGTTACCAATGCCAACACCCAGAGACCAAGTATTATTGTAATCACCCGAATCATATTTTCTATTTTTAATTGCATTGTACAAAAATAGGCAAAAATGCTTATGTTTAACAAAAATATTTTTTGGGAAGTCCTAGAAAAACTGGATTAGAGTTTATTCGATATAGATTAAACCTAAATTAAAAAAAGGATAAAGTATATTCACTATATTCAAAGCGCAATTTTTTCATATGTTTATTCAAACCTCTCAGGATTTCCGTTGTTTGTATGTATGCAATCTTGTGATAAATCCTGATAATATTGCTTATACTACCAATGCTGATGGTGAATCTATTATATATCAATCGCATATTACCTATAGAATAGTAGCAATTCAATTTGGTCTCAGTCCGGATGGATTTATTTATATCGTTAATGATGTTATTAATTAAGAATTTATCGATATGATGGAATATCATTTACTTTAGTAGCTCATATAGTAAATTATAATTTTAGGCCAATAATTTATTAATAGCCTATTTGTCATACTTTTAGCTGAAGATTCCTTATATCAAGACATCCTATAGTCGAATGATTTATTTCAAATTCTTACTGTATAATAATCTTGCGATGCTGGAGAACTAACCTCGAAATTATCCTGGCTAAACTTTCAATTCCCAATTTTTATGGTTATATTTGAAGATTATTTAAATTAATAGAAACTGTGCTAAAATTTACAGAAATTTTAGTTGGTGCATAGAATTAAAATTAATTTTTATCTAGATACTTGTGATTTAAATTAAGAATATTAGATCAATTTTTGCCGAAATTCTTTGATACAAATTGAATCCTAATTTCAATTTACTTGGTGAAGAAAATCGGTATATAATCCCCCTTTGGAGGAAATAATGAAATTGTCACTTTCAAAAGAAAATGATAGTATCAGCCTTATGGGAATTATTCATTCTATTATATTTTTTGGTGTTTATTACCTTTATATCTGGTTGTTTGTCAATCCCGCTTTGTATTATCAGCAGCAGCAACCTGTTTTTCTTATCGATAGCCGGTTTTTTAATGAGTTTCTGAGTTATCCGGGTGGCCTTGCTAAATATTTTGATGCCTTTATTTCCCAGTTCTATATGTTCCCCTGGATTGGAGCTTTGTTCATAATCGGTATTGTATGGCTGATTACATTATGTACCTCGGCAATTATTAAATCTGTTACAACCAGAAAAGAAATTATCTTCATTAAATACTTTCCTGCACTTTTATTATTATCATTGCATAGTTATTATGATTTTGCATTGTCAGTAGATATTGGATTGCTAGTAGCATTACTTTTTACTGTACTCTATCTCAAGTTAAACCCTGAAAATAAATATATACGTATTATCTTCTTCCTGTTGTATATGATTATAACATTTCATCTAGCGGCTGGATCCATGGTATTATTTGCCATTATTTGCATGCTGTATGAATTGATCCATAAGCGGAATATACTCAACGCATTAGTGTATTTATTTAGTGGCTTGATTGTATTTTATCTTGCACCCGTTTTTTTCCTGATTCCAGCAAAAGATGTATTTTTAAATCTTATTCCTTTTAAAGACAACCTGTCACCTGACATTATCCAATATATTTTATTTTTGTTTTATCCGGTTGCTTTCATGTACTATTTATATGCTTCTAATCCTGAGCACAAAACAGATAAGAGTAATACAATCATTAATAAAATATTAAATCCGTCAAATAATAGAATTATACTAATCCTTCAGCCAGTTATATTAATTATCCTGATTATAGGCATTGCCTGTTTTTCGGGTAACAAGGATAATAAATCGCTGCTTCAGATTGAATACTATGCTCATAATGAAGAGTGGAACAAAGTTCTGGATAGTGCAAAAGATAAAGTTAATGATAATATTTTAATTGCTTTTCAATTAAACAGGGCATTATATCATTTAGGTTTATTGCCCGATTCTATGTTTACGTTCAGCCAGGAATGGGGAGAAAACGGATTAATACTTCCTTCAACCGTGTCACATATTTATCCTCTGAAACGTAGCGACTTATTTTTCGAAATGGGCCATTTAAATGAAGCTGAACATATGGCCTATGAAGCCCTGGCCATTAACGAAAATTTCCCATGGATAATACAGCGGCTGGCTTTGTTAAACATTTTAAATGGCAAAGATCAGGCTGCAAGTAATTGTCTTTCTCTTTTAGATAAAACTTTATTTTATAAAAACTGGTCTGCAGAGTATAAAGAGTACATTGGGAATAAATGGGTTATAGCTAAAGATAAATATCTTTCAACGATTAAATCGGATGCGCCTGATTCAGATTTTCTCGTGGATACCAACAATCCTTTTAACGATGTGGCCGCCATACTGAATCAAAAAAATCAAAACAAAATGGCATTTGAATATCTGATGATGTATTATCTGTTGAAAGGCGACCTTGATAAATTTATAGATAATATTGACAAAATGAACATGTATGGTTATAAATTAATTCCCCGGCATTTCGAAGAAGCGATGATCTTTTATAAGGCCCAGGGAGGTCCCAAACAATTCAGAATACAATCTGATCATTCTGACCAAACCACATTAGCTCGTTTCCGGGAGTTTCAGCAAATTTTTGCAATGCATAATGGAAATAAAATCAGCGCTCAGAAAGATTTAAAAAAGAAATTTAAAAATTCATATTGGTATTATTTACTCTATGCGAATAAATAAGTTATGAATTATACTGGGTATTAAGAGGAATAGTATATGATTAAATTATTAAAATATATTCAAGTATTTTTCTTCAGTCTTCTTATTATTATAACAGCATCGTGTTCTTATAGCAATTTTGATGCAGATAATAATATTACTGAGGTGACAGAATATCCAGGATTAGATCCTGATTATATTAATGTGGAAATTCCTCCAAATATTGCTCCGCTTAACTTTATTATTGAAGAGCAAGGTACCGAATATTATGTAAAAATATATTCCATAAATGAAGAACCAATTGAGATATATTCCACTGAATCAAAAATAAATATCCCAATGAATCAATGGAAAAATATTTTAACAAAAAATACTGGCAATGAACTCACTTTCGATATTTATGTAAAAGGAGATAACGAAAACTGGAAAAAATATAAATCAATTACAAATTCCATTTCAAAAGACCCGATTGACAGTCACATTGCCTATAGGCTCATCATGCCTGCATATAACTACTGGAATGAGATTGGCATCCATCAGCGCAATCTTGAAAATTTTGATGAATCACCAATAATTCTAAATAAATTGACGGGAAAAAGTTGTATAAATTGTCATAACTTCCGCGCGAATGATCCGGATAATATGGTATTGCACCTGAGGGCAGGTGATGCTTCTGGTACGCTATTGATCAAGGACGGGAAAGCTAAGAAAATAAACACCAGTACTGATTTTAATAAAGCAGGTGCCTATCCTTCCTGGCATCCCAACGGAAACCTGATTGCATTTTCATCGAATAACCTGATACTGTTTTTTCATGCCAAGGGTGTTGCCAGGGATGTATTGGACAAAGGGTCTGATATTATTGTATATGATATTGAAAAAAATATGATCACCACTACACCTCAAATATCCGGCCCGGAACGTATGGAAAATTTCCCCTGGTGGTCACCGGACGGAAAATATCTGTATTACTCCAGCGCTCCGGGATTTAAGACTTATATGAGTGATGTTAATGGTGAAAGCTATCTGGATTTTGATAATATCCAATATGATTTAATGCGCATTCCCTACGATGAAAAAACAGGAGAATGGGGCCATGCTGAGACAGTTCTTTCAGCTGAAATAACCGGATTGACTATTCTTGAGCCGCGTATTTCACCCGATGGTCGTTATGCTTTAGTAACCATGGGTAAATATGGAAATTTCCCGATTTATTTAACCGATAGTGATGTCTATTTGATTGATTTGAACACCTTTGAATATAGACGATTGGAATGTAATAGTGATGAGAGTGACAGCTTTCATTCCTGGTCGAGTAGCGGTCGCTGGTTTTCATTTGCAAGTAAACGCAGAGATGGCATTCTTGGTCGAATATACTTCAGCCATTTCGATAAAAACGGCAATATCAGCAAACCATTTTTAATGCCGCAGAAAGATCCCTCGACTAATAATACTTTTTTTAAGAATTACAATGTGCCCGAACTTATTAAAGGCCCTGTGAAAGTATCAGCTCAAGAATTAGCACGAGTGGCTTGTGATAATGAAAATTTGTTAAAAGCACAGCTCGATCCGAAAGTTCAAGCCCGGATTAAAAATAATGAATTGGAAGAACGTAAACAAAATCAGGGTAAACCTGATCATTTCTACAGTCAGCAATGAGAAGGCCAATCTGAATTGAAATTAGTAAGGAGAACAGAAATTTGACGAGCAGCAAATCAACTATTAAGAAAGATGATTTTATTATTTACATAAATCATATAGGATATCAAAATTTATATTTAACTGCTTCAGTTACAGATAAACCAAAGGAGTTAAAAAAGACCGTTAAAGATATATACAACGAGCTTACCAAAATTTTACTTGAATCGGATATGCAGATTGTGCACGAAAGATTATTTGGTAATGTTTCTGTTCAAAACGAAGTTACAGAGTCTCGCCAGCGGGTTATGGATGAGGCTGGAATAAACGATGATTTGCCCTTAACCTATATCGAAGGTCAGCCGTGCTGGGGTGTAGGATTCTCCGGGCTGCAAATTCGTGCGGTTCATCCTGAAGGATCAGATGAAAATGTATGGACCATCTATAATAATGAGATGGCCTGCGGAAGAGGCTGGAAGCAAAACGGCAATACATTTTTAATGTTACAAAATATATACGGCACCGAAACATCGTATTATAATAATGATTTAAGAAAATCACAGACTAAACATATGCTGGATAGGATAGAAACTCTGTTAAAAGCACAGGGAGCTGAATACAAAAATGTTGTGCGTACCTGGATTTATCTGGCTGATATCCTTGACTGGTATGATCATTTTAATGAAGTACGTAACGAAAAATATAAACAATTAAAAATGCTGCCGGATTCCAATAACGGATATCTTGCTGAAGATATCTATATGCCTGCCAGTACCGGGATTGAAGGTAACAATCCGATGCAATCGGCCGGTGTAATGGATGTATTAGCGGTAATTCCCCATGAGGATTTCAAACGGGAGGTACGTCAAACAGCAGGGGTCAAACAAAAATCACCCTATCGTTATAAATCAGCCTTTTCAAGGGCTACCTCCGTTTATGATAAAGGAGTAAAACACGTTCTGGTTTCCGGAACTGCAGCCATCGATGATAAGGGTATCAGTATGCACGAAAATGATACTAGGGCTCAGATTATTAAAACCGCAGAAGTTGTCGAAAACCTGGTTAAAGCTGAAGGTGCTACAATGCAGGATATTTATGAAGCCACTGTCTTTTTGAAGTATGCTAAGGACTTGCCGCTTTACAAAAAAGTTGCCAAAGAAATCGGCTTATCTGAAATTCCACAGGTCATCATGGTTGCTGATGTTTGCCGCGATGAGCTGTTGTTTGAGATGGATGCATCAGTAGCTATTGATAATCCACAAAATTAAATTATAGTTGGTAGATATACAACATATTCAGGAGTGTCATGCCCGAAAAATCGGGCATCCAGATTTTAAATTCACTGGATTTCTGCTTATGCGGAAATGACATTTATACTGTTCCCGTTATATAAATTCCCAATTTTTAAATTTATACCAAAGGACTGGCTTTAATTACGTCTTTATCTACAAATTCTTCATATTCTTTAAAATTTTCTTTAAAACTGGTAGCCAGTTCTTGGGCTTTTTTATCATAGGCTTTTTTATCTTTCCAGGTGCTTTTAGGTGTCAGTACATCTTTGGTTACCCCAGGACATTCGGTCGGCACCTGCAGGCCGAAAATCGGATCATCTTTGAATTCCACATTTACCAAAGCGCCATCCAGAGCTGCATTTAAAAGTGCCCTGGTATGCTGAATCGATATACGTTTGCCCACGCCATAAGGACCACCCGTCCAGCCAGTATTAACCAACCAGCATCTTACCTTATGCTTTTTTATTTTCTCACCCAGTAATTTGGCATACACACTGGGATGCTGCGGCATGAAAGGCGCCCCAAAACAGGTGCTGAATGTTGCCTGAGGTTCAGTTACCCCACGCTCCGTTCCGGCAACTTTTGCTGTGTAGCCCAGTAAAAAATGGTACATGGCCTGCTGCGGTGTCAATTTAGACAACGGTGGTAAAACACCGAAAGCATCGGCCGTGAG
>JARRPN010000030.1:0-12620 GCA_037382875.1 Calditrichaceae bacterium
ATTCACCGGAAATTCCGGCTTTAGTTGATTATGTAGTTCAGGATCACGGTATTGATAGTCTGCGTGGGACTACACTCATGGTTGATGATGTTGAAGTACATACAGTTGAGCATGTATTAGCAGCATTAGTGGGATTGGAAATCGATAATGTTGTTATAGAACTCGATGCCAATGAGCCACCTATTCTTGATGGATCAGCTATGCCTTTTGTGAATAAATTACTTGAATCAGGTATTGAGGAACAAAGTGCATACAAAGAATATGTAGTACTTGAGGAAACCTTAAACTATTCAGATGAAAAGAGGGGAATTGAATTTGTAGGTTTACCACTGGATGACTACCGGGTGACAGTGATGATAGATTATAAAAATCCTGCTCTTGGCAGCCAGCATAGTGGTCTTTTCTCATTAGAAAAAGAATTTATATCTGAGTTTGCACCTGCAAGAACGTTCTGTTTTTTGCATGAAGTCGAATTGTTAGCAGAGCAGGGTTTGATAAAAGGCGGTGATCTGGATTCGGCAGTTGTTATTGTAGATAGAGATTTGGAAGACAAGGATATAAAACGTTTAAAAAACATGTTTAGTATTAGCGATGATGTTGAACTTGGTAACAATGGCATTCTGAATAACAAAAACTTACGATTTAAAAATGAGCCAAGCAGACATAAATTATTAGATTTACTTGGTGATCTTGCTTTGGCTGGTGTAAATATTAAAGGACAAATATTAGCAGCAAGACCAGGTCATCAGAGTAACATCGAGTTTGCACGTGTATTAAGAAACTATTATAAGAAAAAAAGTTTAACTCGACGCTATCAGGATGTAAGTAAAAAAGGCGTAGTGTTTGATATAAATGCAATAAGGAAGATCTTACCTCATAGGTATCCTTTCTTACTTGTCGATAACATCATTGAATTTGAACCAGAAAAAAGAGCTGTTGGCATTAAGAATGTTACAACTAATGAACCATTTTTTCAGGGTCATTTTCCGAATAAACCAATTATGCCTGGTGTACTAATAGTGGAAGCTATGGCACAGGTCGGTGGTATATTATTGCTTAATGAGCAAAAAGATGTAACATCAAAATTAGTTGTATTTATGGGTATGGATAATGAGGGTTCGCGACCCCGGCGTGCCGTGACGTCGAAGTCACAGCGGGGACCACCGCCACCACAACAGGGAACTTCGTTCCGGGGGCTTCCGGGGGGATGGCAGCTATCGCAGAAGAATAAATGAAAGGCTATAACTATGTCAAATATTCATCCTCAGGCAATTGTTGATCCCAAAGCCGATTTGGGCGATGATGTGATAGTCGGACCATATGCGATTATTGAGGCTGAGGTGAAAATTGGAGATGGAACCGTTATTAAACAACATGCAGTTATCGCTTCAGGTTCTACCATTGGAAATAATTGCAGTATATCGAGTGGTGCGATAATTGGGACTGAACCTCAGGATCTTAAATTTAAAGATGAAAAAACATTCGTTACAATTGGTAATAATACAGTTGTCCGTGAGTATGCTACAATTAACAGGGCCACAACGCATAGCTATTATACACGGGTTGGAAATGATAGTTTAATTATGGCCTATGCACATATTGCCCATGATTGCCAAATAGGAAATAATGTAATCTTAGCTAATTCAGTGAATATGGGTGGACATGTCATTATAGAAGATTTTGCAGGTGTTGGCGGACTTAGCGGAATCCATCAGTTTGTCAAAATTGGTGAACATAGTTTTATAAGCGGTGTATCAAAGGTTGGTAAGGATGTTCCACCCTATATTTTAGCAATGCGAGATCCACTGACCTTTGCCGGATTGAATAAAGTCGGTTTAAAACGTCGTGGATTTACTGAGAATGATCTTATGCAGTTGAAAAAAGCTTATAAAATATTGTATTCTGAACACCATACAACCAAAGAAGCAATCCAAAAAATATCAGATTCTGTTGATCATACTCCTCATATTAAGCACTTAATCGAATTTCTTGGGACCAGTGATCGTGGGATTATCAGATAAGGCAAGTCTCAACCTTCCATTTAAAACATTAAGAATTATCCCGCTAGATTATTATTCAGGTAGCTTAAATATGGCTATTGATTATTATTTTAGCGAGCAGATGAATAAAATCAATGAACCGGTTCTGCGTTTTTATGGATGGAATCCATTTTGCCTTTCTCTTGGAAAACATCAGGATTTAAATTCTGTGAATTTAGGCAAAATTATTTCAGATGGGTATGATATAGTGCGTCGCCCAACAGGGGGCAGTGCCATATTTCACAGTGATGAATTGACCTACAGCACCAGAAAATTTATCCAGATTCTATTCTTCAGCACGGTTCCATTTTACTTAACAGTACTCAAAATCAAATAATTGAGTATTTTAATCAGGATAATAAACTGAAGGAAAAGAATCGGGATTATTTACATGAACATTCTACATCATTATACCAAATATTGAATAATGACATGGATGCAAAAAAATTAGCATTTAGTATTACTGAATACTTAAAAGAATCAGTAAAAATATACCAGAAACCATTATCGAATGAGGAATTAGACCAGGCAAAAAAATATTGTAGCGATTTTAGCCTAAAAAACATAAATTAAATTTGTTTTAGTTAATTTGAAATTTGAATATGGAGATATCATGAAAAAAACGGTTTTATTATTATTATCAATTGTATTAATTAATCAGACAGCATATTCTCAAGATGTTAAAGATTATTTGAATAACATAGTAAGTAATGAATCAGAAAGTTATTTAAAATCATATTTACAACCATTTTCGACAGCATTAAGTACAGCTATGGGTAGTGCTTTATATCATCGGGCTTATACCAAAGGATTTCCACGTGTTGATATTGGTATAAGCTTAGCCTATGTGACAATTCCAGATGAAGATAAATCTTTTGATGATGAAAGCGGTGCTGAAGTTGCAACTATTTTTGGATCGACTTCTTCAGGGATCCCTGGTTTTGATAAAAATGCCTTTGCGATTCCATATCTACAGGCAAATATCGGTCTTGTGGCTAATTTGGAAGCTACGGGTCGATTTACGAGTGTAAATGTAGATTATCTCGGTGATATTACTGTCTATGGTGTTGGTTTGAAATATGATCTCAGTGATATGGTTCCATTAAGCCTTATTGATCTTTCTGCTCAGGCAATGTATCATAAATTTGCCTTGGGGGATTTAATGGATGCAGGTTCTTTTAGTATGAATTTACAAGCATCTATAGAAGTTCCCGTATTACCTATTGATATTTATGGCGGTATAGGTATTGATAATTCCACATTAGAAGTTAAAACTGAAAAATTAGAAGATTCTAATCTAGGTAATGTAAGAATAGACGGGGAAAATAATGTGCGGTTTAATTTAGGATTAAGTTATACTTTACTTATGTTGAATTTACATGCAGATTATAATATCGGAGAGTATAATTCAATCGGTGCAGGATTAATGATATGTATAAAAGGAAAAAATGTTAAATATTATTGCTATAATTTTTGTTTTTAGTGTCATAGTTATTATTCACGAACTGGGACATTTTCTTGCTGCCCGTTGGATGGGCGTAAAAGTGGACAAGTTCTCTATTGGATTCCCGCCATCTATTTACTCCCGAAAAATTGGTAATACTACCTTTAGCATTGGTGCTATTCCTCTTGGTGGTTTTGTAAAAATGGCCGGATTTATTGATGAGAGTCTGGATACTACGGCTACAGGTGCCAGCGATGAGTTCAATTCAAAACCGGTATGGCGAAGAATTATTATCATTACTGCCGGTGTAATTATGAATTTTATCTTAGCTATTTTGATAATGACCTCCATCAGCTTTTTTAAGGGTGAAAAGATTTTTCCTTATACAACGGTTGGTTGGATTGGTGAAAACGGAATTGCTGAAAAGATCGGTTTTCAGTTAGATGATAAAATTCTTTCCATTAATGACATACAAATTGATAACTGGAATACACTTGAGAAATCGTTTATTGAAAATCTTGGAGAAGATATTGTATTTGTCGTTAACAGGGATGGGCAAAATATCAAACTGGTTTATAAGAAAGAATGGTTCAGGGAGGAAAAATCCGAGCAACTTGATCTTTTGCCTGAAATTCCTGCTAAGGTAGGTGATGTTGAATCGAGCATGCCAGCAGCAAAATTAGGTTTGCAAAGAGGTGATGAGATTATAAGTTTTGCCAATCAGCCTATTCATGATTGGGAAGATATGACAAAGGTTATACGTCAGTATCCGGATCAGAATGTAGAAATCTCGTGGGTTAGAGACGGAAAACAATACTCTGGTATGATAAAACCTCAATCTTTTGAAGAAAAACAAATTCAGCAGGATTCAGAAGCTGATATTAATGAAGAAGGTATGGTAACAATCGGTAAAATTGGAATCAGTTATTATTACGATTATAAGAAACTTTCTTTGTTTGCTGCTTTATGGAATGGAATAGAAAACACTTATAAACTTATTGAATTGAACATAAAAGGGATTTATTGGGTACTAAGTGGCATGAAACAAGCCAAAGATGTTCTGGGTGGTCCAATTACCATAGCTCAAATGGCCGGGCAAGCTGCGCAAGCAGGGTGGACCAGATTGTGGGAGTTAATTGCAGCAATTAGTGCAATCATTGCCTTTTTTAATTTGCTACCAATACCGGCTTTAGATGGCGGGCATCTTTTCTTTTTAATTATTGAAGGAATTATGGGAAGACCGCTTTCAACGACTGCAAGAATTCGTATTCAACAAATTGGGATGGCCGTTCTGCTTACTTTAATTGTTTTCATTCTCTATATTGATTTGAATCGAATATTTTTTTAGATCAGAATTTATTTACTTATTCGAATAAATATAATAATTTTAAATCACCCGAATAAAACGGGTGATTTTTTATGCTGTCTAATTTTAATTTGAATTATGCAAGAAAAAGCCATTACCCAAATCATTAAAAAACTAGATAGAATTATTTTTCATGCTTTAAATATTAACTATAATAAAAATGTCAGCATACTTTCCCTTGCTAATTCTAAAATAATTAAAAATGATAAATCTAAATTTAATTTTTCTGCCAGTAACATTGAAATCAATATTCATGCTGAGAAGTTGTTATCGTCATTTACAAAAATTGAATATCGAATTCCCCAAACAAGAATTTTTGTTACTTTCCTTCAGGAAGATAATTTATTTATTAGGATCATTGAATATTTTAATCATACCATAGTTATAGTTGAATTTATACAATCAGATAGTGAACAGGTTGTAGAGTTATGTTCAAAAAAATATCCTTTAAGTATAAAATATACCGAAAAACAAAAACTAAATGAGAAGTCAGTTGTATTATCAACAAAAGGCAGCTATATCGCACAAATTTCAGAGACAACATTTGTTGATCTGGAAAAATTGCCTGATTTTGTAAATGATTGCATAAATGATGAAATTAGATCACATCCGATATCAAGAATTCAAACTAATAATCTTGAATTTATTAAACTGTTGGATCAGAAATGGAGTTTGATTAAAGCAATAAAACAAAGTAATGAAATAGATGTAAATACATTGCTGGACTCTGATTTGTCCGATTTGTTTTGGATTCAGGAAATCTATCTCCAACTAGGCTGGCATAAGGAATTAGAAAAATTTTATAAGGAGATTCATAAACAAGAATTATCTTCTCAAAATATGGAAATTGTTACAACCGCCTTATACCGATATAATGTTGTAAGTAAACTGATAGGTAGTCGAATCATCCAATCTGATTTTAATCGAAAAAAATCTACAAAAGTTGTTATTGGAAAATTCCTCAGCTATTTATACAATACAATAGATCAGCAGAAAACCGATATATATGCATCTATTCAGAAAACATGGAATTACCTTCATATTCCCGCTGTAAAATTAAAATTTCAGTATTTAATTCAAAATGATCCGAATGAATACCTTGCGTTGGCCATACTTGCACTACAATATCGGTTTTGGTGGTATGAGATTATGGAGAATATCCTGATTGACTATCTACCTGAAGATAAGAAAATTTTATATAAATTTTTGTCTTTGTTAAATAAGTTTAATATAGTACAATTTAACAAAGCTTCTATTTACTTTTCAAAGTATGATAATAGCTCTTCTAATTCAAATTTTAAGATAAGATTTAGCAATTCAATTAATAAAAGTGATACCAGCAAGAATAAAGAAAGTTATACAGAAATAGAAAAAGATGGTCTGTTTTTTATAAAGATTAATAAATGCGTGGATTATGAATATTTTCCAAATGATAAAAAAGCGAAGATAAGACCACAAACATATTTTCCCGACAAGAAAAAATATGATGAATGTGTATTAAATATTGCTGAGTTCTCTTTATATGTACCTTTGATTTGGGATCAATTCACAATTGAGTTTAATAAATGCAGATTCAAGTTTCTTAGGAAAAAGTATAGGTTTCAACTAACCATTAAATTTGAAAAATCAATTTCCCAGATTAAAGTGAATGATGAAAATATCAAAAACAATTTTGCACCTGTTTTTAAATATTATTTACCAATTAATAGAGTTAAAAGTAGTATAGAAATGTCTGTTTACAATGTCCATGGTGCTAAACTGAAGAGTAAATCATCAAACTCTCAAGTAGCCGTAATTAAGGGGATTGGCTATAACGCTTTTGGGATTATGTATAGTCAATTCAGAGTTTATCCGGAAGGCCAAAAAAAGAGTTATAATATCGATTTGGATTCAATTAAAAGTTATCCATTTAATTTAAATCAAGCAAACCAAGCATTTACACTAAATGCATCAAAGTCTGATCCGGTAAAATTACATCTCAATTATGGAAATCCTTTTGTAATAAAATTACTGAACACGCATACTCATGAATTATTTTATAGATTAAAAATATATATTGATAAAAAAGCGAAGATTCGATCTGAAATAATAAAGGTATGTAAATCGAATCTCGGATTTATTCCACAAATAGATACTGTTTCGGAATTGAAACCAGACAGGAATCACCTTATATGTATAATAAGTGATTCATATGGCAATCAATCATTTAAAAAGGGTATAGAATATACAATCATCCCAATCAATAAAAAAACGAAACAAACGGCCTTGTGGTTTAATCCAAAATATATTCAAAATTTGTTTTCAGAAGCATTTTTTACCTCCTTTTATGCATAAAATAAATTTGATTTTATAGGGGTGTTTTGATACATTTATAAACTAAATTTTAATGACTGAGGGCCCATAGCTCAGTTGGTTAGAGCAGCCGACTCATAATCGGCTGGTCCGGGGTTCGAGTCCCTGTGGGCCCACAAATTTAATTTTCGAGCGTTTCATGGGATCTTTTTCTAGGTATATAAAGAAAATTACATAAAAAATCTTAAAAGTGCATTCATTATAAATGGATGCACTTTTTTTATTTAAAAAGGAGGTATTCAACGTTGCAGCAAATTCTATACGGATTGATAGAATTACAGGAAGTGGATAAACGCCTTGATGAATTACGTGCAGAAAGAGGTGATTTACCGCTTATTGTTGAAGAATTAAAAGCTAAATTGGATGATAAGAAAGCTGAATATGAGGAATGTGCTCAAACTGTAAAAGATGCCAAAGTAAAGCAAAGGGAACTTGAACTATCGATTGATGAATTAAAGACAAAATATGATAAATATGAAGAACAGCTTTATCAGGTAAAAACAAACAGAGAATACGACGCGATTACTTTGGAAACTGAGACTGTAAAACAGCAGTTAGAAGATGCAAAGAAAGAAATAGAGGAAGCACAGGTTATTATTGTAGATAATGAAACCAAACAAAAAGAGATTGAGGAAGAAGTTAAAAAACTTGAAGATGAATATGAAGATAATACAGTTGAGCTGAATACGAAAATGAATGAAACTGCTGAAGAAGAAAATTTACTTCAACAAGAACGTGATATTATTATCAAAAAATCCAAACCTGAAATTATTAAGACCTACGAACTTGTTCGTCAGGCGCGTTCAGGGCAGGGTATTGCTAGGATACAGGGCAATGTTTGTGGTGGTTGTTTCTCATACATTCCTCCTCAAAAGATAGTTGAGGTTAAAAAAATGAAAGAGATTTATACTTGTGAATTTTGCGGACGTATTCTTGTTTGGAATGAGTCGTAAATAAATTTTAAAATTATATAGATCCAATCGAATCGGGTAGTCGCTCTAACCTTTGTGTTGGAGAGGAAAGTCCGAACATCAAAGATCGGAATTTCCTGAGAAATCAGGAACTGCATTTTGCAGATGGATAGTGTTACAGAAAAAATACCGTCCCGATTTATCGGGATAAGGGTGAAATGGTGAATTAAGAGCTCACCACTTCGTTCCGATTGGAATACCATATTTTGGTACATATGCGAAGGTATGATAAACCCAATTCGATGCAAAACCAAGTAAAGAAGGATTTCGTGCAGCGAAAGCGTATTGATCTTTTACGCGTTCCGTAAGGAACATACTTCAGGGTAGGTTGCTTAAGTTAACCGGTAACGGTTAATTAAGATAAATGACTACCACCCGTCCTATCGGGTACAGAATTCGGCTTATCGGTTCGTTTGGATCTATATTTCATGGAGAAACCATGATCTATAAATGGATTCAGCCATTTAAAACGGATGCAAAAAAAGTTACCACAATAAGCAAGCAGTTAAATATAAATCCCACCATTGCCCACATTCTTTTAAGTCGTGAATTTAATTCAAAAATTAAAATAGAAAAATATTTTCGCAGTGATCTTAATGATTTATATGATCCATTTTTAATCCCAGATATGGATGTTGCTGTAAAACGCATTATTAAAGCCCTTAAAAAGGGAGAGCATATTGTTATTTATGGAGATTATGACGTTGATGGTGTGACTTCCGTATCTATCCTCTATGATAGTTTATTTCATCTGGGAGGTAAAGTATCCTTTTTTATTCCAAATCGATTTAAGGAAGGATATGGCGTCTCAGAAGAGGGAATAAAGAATGTTATCAACCGTGATGCTTCGTTAATAATAACCGTAGATTGCGGTATTACTGCAGTTGAAGAAGTTAATTATGCACACGAAAAAAATATTGATGTAATTGTATGTGATCATCATGAACCAGGCGAGGAAATACCAGATGCTGTTGCGGTTTTGGATCCAAAACTTAAAGATTCTAACTATCCTTTTAAAGAATTAGCCGGTTGTGGCGTTGCCTTTAAATTGCTACAAGCGCTTACATCAAGTCTTGGTTTTGATCAGGATTATGCATATAAATATCTTGATCTTGTGGCGATTGGAACTGCTGCAGATATTGTTCAGTTGTTAGATGAGAACAGAATTTTAGTAAAAAATGGTCTTGAGATAATTAATAAATCACCAAGACCCGGTATTTATGCACTACTGGAAATTGCTGGTTTATTAAATAGGAAATTAACTGTTAATTCTATAGTTTTTATGCTTGCACCAAGACTAAATGCAGTTGGAAGGATATCAAATGCAAAGAAAGCTGTTCATTTATTAACTTCCAAAAGTATGCAGCAGGGAAAAAACATTGCCAGAATTCTTGAGAATGAAAATCGTGCACGTAAAAGTATTGACGAAGTGACTTTCGAGGAAGCAAAGGAGATTGTTGAAAGGGATATTGATCTTGAATCAAAAAGAATATTAGTTGTTGCAAATCAAGACTGGCATACAGGCGTCGTTGGTATCGTTGCCTCAAGGTTGATGGAAAAATATAATCGTCCTGCCATATTAATATCCATTGAAAATGGTATTGGAAAAGGATCAGCCCGATCGACCCAAAATTTTGATATTTATGAAGCATTTAATAATTTAAAGGAATTATTACTAAATTTCGGCGGACATCGTTATGCAGCTGGTATCACAATAAAAGAAGAAAACATTGCATTGCTTGATGAAGAAATTAACAAATTGTCCATTGGTGAAATATCACAGGAGGATATGACACCAAAGTTACGGTTAGATGCAGAAATTAAATTGGATCAATTGAATGCTTCATTTTTTAAAGGATTAAAAATGCTTGCGCCGTTTGGTCCAAATAATATGCGACCTGTTTTTATTACCAAACATTTAGAAATTTGTGGAAAGGTGAATATAGTAGGATCAAATCATATAAAAGTAAAATTCAAGCAAAATGGCGTCGTACTTGATGCAATTGGATATAATCTGGCAAAATATATAGATTATTTTAATAATGAGGGAAACGACATAAATTGTGCTTATGTACTAGAAGAAACTAAGTGGGATGGGCAAACAACAATCCAAATGCGTTTAAAAGATTTTGAGGTAGAGAGAAATGGATGAGAATGAAGAAATAAAAGAAAATATTTTTGAAGAACTCAAGAATATTCGAATCAAAAAGAACCTGGATCTGGAAAAAATTGCAGATAAAACTAAAATTAGTTTAAAGTACTTAAAAGCCATAGAATCGGGCAATATAAAAGAAATTCCAGAGGTTTACGATAAATTATTCTTCCAAACATATTTGAACAGTCTCAATATTAAAAAGAAAGAAGAATATATTGATGCATTTTACAAACTAAGAAAGGAAGTGCGTCCGCAGTATACAACTACGATCCAAAAAATTAAATCAATGAAATCCGATAGTAAAAGGTTTTCAAAGTTAAAACAATTCTATTTAATAACGCCAATTATAATAGTAGTCATCTTGATCGTATTTTTTGCTATGAATAGTAAATCAGTTCAGGACGATAATGTAAAAGATGTACCAGAATTATCAGTTCGTGAGATAGCTAAAGAGTTAGAACAGAAAAATAATACTGCTGCAGATACAACAACTGAAAATAAAAAACAGATAAAAAGTGAAATCCAAGTTTCAAATAAAGTTAACGTTGAGATTACAACTAAAGAATTGACATGGTTAAGGCTAGTTAAAGATAAAACTGATACGGTGGAATATTTACTCAATCCAGGAAATAGGATCACAGAAGAAGCTGATTCAACTATTAATTTTTTAGTTGGCAATGCAGGCGGAGTTGCATTTAAAATAAATGGGAATGATGTTGGTGTTTTAGGTCGTTCCTCTGAAATTGTATCCAATTTAAAAATAACAAATAAGGGTATAGTATCCAAAATAATAAGACCAGCACCAAAGGAGCAAGTAATTGATTCGATTATTACTAATTAACGTATCCTTTTTGATAGTTCTTTCTGGCTGTACAAGTCAATCTTATAAAGGGCTCACCTCAAAAAAGGTGACCATAAATGGAAGTGATATGTTGTATGGTGCTATTAATCGTGAACAACTTTATTTTGATTTCCCGGATTGGCAACAAATTGAAACAGAATATAATCCCGCTCCAGATATTGTAAATCAGCTTAACACTAAGATGGATTCTATATCTGTTGAAATATTTATCGGTACTTGGTGCAGTGACAGCAAAAGAGAAGTGCCTTCATTTTTCAAAATTATTGATATGGCCAATCTTAGAGATAAAATTGATATTAATATTTGGGCTGTCGATCGCAATAAGCAACTGGCTAATGGATTGGCTCAGAAACGTAACATTGAATTTGTACCGACATTTATATTTTATAAATCAAATCGGGAAATTGGACGAATTATCGAAATGCCTGATAATTCACTTGAAAAAGATATACAAAATATAATTCAAAGTGTCACTCGATAAATTTTACTGAAATAAATAACAACAAAATATAATTAAATATTAAAAGACGGAAAATTAAACAATGGCAAAAGTAAATCAACAGGAAAAAAATAATAAAAAAGGATCAAATAATAATTCTGAAACCGAATTTTCACCTAAAGTTGAATACGTTTATAAAATTGCTTTGCGTGTTATGAGCTGGATTGTTGGAAGTGCAATATTTCTTGTAATTATCTTGTTTTATTTTAATTCTCCAGTTATTGATGCGATTTCACAAGTAATATTTTATATTGGGATTATTACACTTTTACTATTTTTAATTATTGAAATAATAGGGGACAATGTTAAAACTATGCTAAGTAGGATTATCGATAAGAGTAATGATGGAAAAAATCTTACTAATCGATGACGATAAAGACATACAGGAGATGCTGACGTCCCTGCTCGAAAATGAAAATCTGGATGTTGAAAGCAGCTCCACTGGAAAAGATGCCTTTAGTAAGCTGGATAATACGGTATTTGATACTATCATCTTAGATATCTTCCTGCCTGATATAAATGGTATCGATTTTATTTCAAAATTAAAAGATAAGAAAATAGAAACCCCTATTGTTATAATTACCGGTAGTTCACAGTATGAAATAGCTCGTGAAGCTGTAAGATTGGGTGTTTATGACTATTTAATTAAACCCTTTAAAAATATTCAATTTCAACAAGTTGTTCATAATGCACTTAAGCATAATAGGCTTACTGTTGAAAAAGCATTGCTCGATCGTGAAAAACAATTATACCATGAACAACTTGAACGTAAAGTAGAAGAACAAATAAGAGTATTAAAAGAATCCGAATCGAAATACCATAACCTCGTAGAACAATCTCTTACTGGTGTATACATAATACAGAATGATATATTTAAATATGCTAATAATAAACTTTGCGAAATTCTGGAAACAAATGTAAATGATATTGTT
>JARRPN010000031.1:0-14729 GCA_037382875.1 Calditrichaceae bacterium
TTTGGCTGGTTGTATCAACTGATCAGCCGTTATGATCTCCATGCGGAAATTGAAAAAGATAATGTATCAGCTGGAGTAGCATTTGGATTGAATCTGACTGCTGTAGCCATTTTACTTTCAGGTTACATTCTACGTTATGACTCACTTATCGGATTTGTAGTCTGGATGGTATTGAGTTTTATATTCCTGATTGTCAGCCGTTATCTTGTGGATAAAATTCTACTGCCTGGTTCATTGCTTGATGAAGAGATTAGCAGGGATCAAAACTGGGGTGCAGCTCTGGTTGAAGGCGGAGTTGCAATTAGTTTGGCGTTATTACTGGTACCTACGTTTCTCGATTGATAAACATTATGTCGTATCCAATTATTATCTTACCCCAAGTAAATAGGTGGGGAATAGAGACTGGGGGTAGTGACAACACGGAGTTCACGAATGGCTCGTAATTACACACTGACCGATGAACAGAAAAAACAGTTTGCCGGAATTTATCTTTTGGATTATATGATTAATACACCCAAGGCTATTTCCATTTTTCTTGATGGGAATGATCAGGATCTGGAACCGATACTCGAATGGCTTATGCTAAAAAAATATATCGAAATCAAGGATCAGGAAAAATATATACCAACGGTTATGGGTCGGGAAGTATTAAAACGATTTATGGATCGTTATAGTGAATATCTGACCATGTTTGATATTTATTGTGCCGTCGATCTGGAAGCGGGTGAATTTGCCTTTTCTTCATATTTTGAATATGACGATGAACAGGCCTGGAAAAAATACCTGAATGAACCACACTGGGAAGATTTGCGCATTGCCGTTGCCCGATTTAAAAATATGGATGCGGTGGAGATCGTGTTTATGAGTTTTATCAATGAACAGAGGTTCGGACGCGACGCCTCCGGCTGGCAGTTTGATCTTTTGCTCGGCTCTGTATGGGATGATATCTTACATATCTGCAATACAGCAATTCATGAACAAGATCTGGCCTATGAAGATGAACAGGGTGAGGTTTCCGGAAAAGATGTATTAATCGACGTTATCACTCAGGGATCAGAAATTATGATTGATCTGCTTGAACAAGAAGCGCAGATTGTGGAAGAAAAACAAAAATTAAATTTTGATACAAATGGTGAGGCCGATGCTGAATATTATGTAGATGAGGTCACGACGCCACGATATGCTCCGGATTATTATTATGGTTATCGTGATCCATTCTATATCAGTCCGGCCTGGATGTTGTTATTATTTATCTGAGAATTTCATGAATATATTTATTCGAATTTATAAACGACTATTTCGTAAAAAGTTTACAAAAACCAGAGTTGGAAAGGTAATTCTTTTTGCTTTACTGCTAAATCTTATCTTTGGTATTCTATTTTATTTTGCAGAGCGGGGTGCGCAGCCGGATTTAACCCTATTGGATGCTATTTGGTGGGCTATGGTCACAATGACCACTGTAGGTTATGGCGATTTTTATGCCCAGACATCAATCGGACGATTTCTAATTTCCTACCCTTGTATGCTGGTTGGCATCGGTATTATCGGATACCTGGTTGGCGTAGTGGCCGAAAACATGCTGGATAGATTTTCAAAAAAGAGGCGGGGTCTTATGGATATAAAATTAACGGGACATTTAATTATATGCAATTTCCCAAATATCGAAAAAATTAAACGGCTCATGGATGAAATTAAACGAAGCCATGACTATAAAGAATGTAAATTTGTACTGATTACGGATAGCATTGATGAGCTGCCCGACGAATTGCAAAAGTTGGATGTACAATTTGTTCAGGGCAGTCCGCTTAAAGAGGAAACATTGCATAAAGCCAATATTACAAAGTGTAAAGGCGTATTCATACTGGCACGTAATCCAGGCGAACCTAAATCGGATTCGGATACCTTTACAACCGGCGCTATCATCGAAATGATTGAACGTGAATTAAAAAAACCGATTAAAGTGATTGTAGAACTTGTAAGTAAAGATAATTTAAAAATGATGCAGCGCTCCCGGGTTGATGGCATTGTCTCAGCGGATGGGATAATGGATGGGCTAATTGTACAGGAATTTTTGTATCCCGGCGTGCACGATATTGTTCATCAAATTATATCGAATGCAGTAGGCAGCCAGTTTTATATTTTCGACACAAAACTACAGGGCCAAAAAATATCTGATATCCAGATAGCCGTTTTGGAACACCCGGCTAATTTGCAAGTTATAGGAATCAATCGAAATGGTAAAAGTATTTTAAATCCATCTAAAAATGAAATCATACAAAAAGATGACCGTTTAATAATGCTTGCTGATAAACGGGACGATATTGAAGCGATTGAAAAAGAAATTTTGAATAAAAGTAAATAAAAGATGTATATCAGTTCAAAACTCAATACAAATTTATTTTGAGGAGGATTTTTAAATGAGCAACGTTCTCATCGCAACACGTCGTGATGCTGATTTTGTCACTTTTTTGCAGATGAATCATTATTTGGTAGAGGAGCTGGAAAATGGTATTTATAAAATCACCCGAGAAGACGAACTACCTGTCTTTGTCAGCATCAGCGAAAATCAGATTTATTTTGAGGTTGATTTAGGAAATGTTTCTACATTTTCTGATAAAGATTTCTATTTTAAACTATTGGACATGAATACTGAAATCCTTCCGGTCAGCTTCGCCATAAATAATGCAAATCCTGACGATCCAAGATTAGTTCTGGTTGAAAGTCGTGAAGTTGGAGATTTAAACGATAATGAATTACTGGCCGTATTCGACGCCCTGGAACTTGCAACGGATCGGGCTGAAGTGATGCTTAAAGCGTATATGAAATAAATGTAAAAAGTTTTTGATGAAAGGAGAACATAAATGAGTATTTTTAGCAGGATATTTAAGATCGGCGAAGCTAAAGCCAATAAAATTGTTGACGGGCTGGAAAAACCTGAACTTATGCTGGATCAGGCAATTCGTGATAAAGAAAAACAAATCAGTGATGTTAAAAAATCGGTAATGTCCGTAATTGCTACTGAACGCCAGACAAAAGGTATGCTGGATCAGGAAAAAGCTGAGCAGAAAAACTGGGAACAAAAAGCAGAAGCAGCGCTAAAAGCAGGTAAAGAAGATCTGGCGGTCAAAGCGTTGAATCGCGCTCATGAACACGAGCAAAAAGCAACAACACTGGACACGAATTGGAAAAATCAACGGGCAAATGTGGACAAGTTGAAACAGGAAATTGTTAAACTGGAAGATGAACTAGCTGAATTTAGACGTAATAAGGATTTTATCATTGCACAGAGTAAAACTGCAGACGTTAAGAAACAAATTTATGAAGCCAAGGCAAAAATCAAAAATGATAAAAGCGCTGATGATTTAATGGCCAGAATGAAAGCCAAAGCCGAACGGGCAAATTATGAGGCCGAAGCTGCTGAAGAGATGGCTGATGCAGCAACCGGTGACTCGCTGGAGAAAGAGTTTGAGGGTATTGATAGTTCGACTACGAATGCTGCTGTTGCTGATAAACTGGCAGCCTTAAAACAAAAAGTTGGTAAATAACATTTAGTTTATGATTAGAATCCTGTGATGCGATGGATTTAAAATATGGCATCACAGGATTTATAATAATTTATCTGAATATTTTAAAATTTTTAAGTCAGGATTAATTTTGGATACAAATTTTAAAGCGCTTGGTCGTCATCTCCTGCTTGAATTATATGAATGCGATTCTAATCTGCTTAACAACACCAACGCAATTGAAACTATTTTAACCGAAAGCGCACGTATTGCAGAAGCTACGATTGTTGAAACATCATTCCATCATTTTTCTCCATATGGTGTAAGCGGCGTGGTTGTGATTGCTGAAAGCCACATCACTATCCATACCTGGCCGGAACATGATTATGCCGCCATTGATATTTTTACCTGTGATGATGAAATGGTTATTGATCATATTGTAGATCATTTGAAAGTAGAGCTTAAAGCGAAACGATTTGATCAGAAAATGATTAGACGCGGTATTGGGATGAATGTTAAAACGGAATATGTTTAAGACAGAATAAAAACTTACTTATAAAACATCCCGGACATATAGCCAACCACCTGATTTCGGTCACCGGTGACATCCCCGGAATTTCTATATAATAAGACTTTCGATTTTGTTGCCCCTAAAGCACGGCAGGCCTTCATTGTTGTGATGAGCGGGCCACTGCCACACATCTCACAAGCACCGCTTTGAATATCATCATACAATTTATCATCATCATAATTTCTCGTGTTTTCCAGAACGACCTCATCCAGAACCGATGCTTTGGTATGATTGTAATAATGTGATAAATCGGTACTGGCCACAATGAGCGCATTTTTATCCTTTAAGGTCTTCGCCAGGGCATCACTCAATATTGTAATATTATCCCGATCCTGATTACCCATCACAATGGGGACCAGCTTAAACTCTTCCAGTACGATTTGGAGAAAAGGCAGATGCACTTCCAGAGCATGTTCATCCACATCATGACCCAGATCTGAATAGAGAAGATCTTCGTGGCAGGCACAAATTTCTTGAGCTAGCTCTTTATCCACCGATACCTGACCAAGCGGCGTACTGTATGCGGATCCATTAAAAATAGATACCTCATCAAAATAGACACGATGGCTGGGTGATATAACAATAACAACATCATATTCCCGATCAACAATCTGACGATATGCTCTCGCCGCAACACCACCCGAATACAAATAGCCGGCGTGAGGAGCAACCAATCCATAAACCTGTTCAACGTCTTCAATGACATTGGAATTTTCCAGGAATACTGCAACTTCACGGGTTAAATTTTCTTTGCGGCCGGAATAAAACATTCCTGCAACGGCGGGTTCTCTCACTTTGTCAATTGAAGCCATACCTATTTTAAAAACCTATTTAATCTGTATTTTTAGGATTAACTGCCTTACCATAAATTATAGGGCATTTTTCACTCTATTGCAATAGCAAAACCTTTATAATTCATAATTCTGAAAGCATAATACTTATCGGTGTATTTAAATTTTACTTAACTTAAAAAATTCATATGCCACCAAGGCACAAGGGCTCTAAGCATACATTATTTATTAAAACATTATTATAATCAGACATTGTATAATCATTTCATTAAAAACCAGGTTCTGAGATTATAGTTAAAGTAATTTATTATTTCTTTGCAGCTTAGGGTTGTTGTGGCAAATATTTATGAATAATGCAGGTTTAATAAATTAAATGATGACACCTGGTAGAATTATTTTTATATTTATTGATCAACGAATCAACTATATCAAACATATAACAAACCGGAATAACTATTATGGCGACTTATCCTTTATTCAATCGTGAATTAAGTTGGATTTCTTTTAATCATCGTGTATTACAGGAAGCATTAGACGTAAATGTGCCTCTATATGAAAAAATTAAGTTTTTAGCGATTTTCTCTTCCAACCTGGATGAGTTTTATCGGGTCCGAGTCGCTTCACTCAGAAACCTATTGGAACTTAAAACAAAAACACAGAAAAAATTAAAATTCGATCCTGCTGAATTAATTGATCAAATCAATAAACGTGTATTTGATCTGCAGGAAATTCTTGGTTCGACATATCACAATTTGCGCGTGAATTCTTTAATGCTGAAATCCTTCCACATCTTCAACCGGTTATATTGGAAAAAGGTAAAATCTTACCATTTTTACAAAATCGTTCCCTATATTTTGCTGTCAAACTTATATCATCTGATGCAAAAAAGAAGAAATCCTCAGATTCCGATGATTCCAAATCAGTGGATTACGCGGTTGTTGAAATTCCCACTCAGAAGGTTGATCGATTTGTAATGTTGCCACCGGAAAAAGATAATAAATATATCACCTTCGTTGATAATGTAATGCGATTGTTTCTTTCTGAGTTATTTCCGGGGTATAAAATTGATTCGGCTTATTCCATAAAACTGACGCGTGACGCCGAAATGTACATTGATGATGAATTCAGCGGGGACTTACTTGAGAAGATAAAAAAAGGACTGGCCAAAAGAGATACCGGTATGCCTTCCCGTTTTTTATATGATAAAACGATGCCGACAGATTTTTTAAAATTTCTTAAGAAGACTTTATCTCTGACAAAGGAAGACCTGGTTGAGGGTGGTAAATACCATAATTTTAATGATTTTTTCAGTTTGCCCAATTTGGGTACTCCTGAATTGGAATATGAGCCTTTACCGCCTCTCAATCTTGAAGAGTTGGATCAATCTAAATCCTTATTTATAATGATGAGTAAAAAAGATCTTTTACTTCATTATCCATATCAAACTTATGATTATGTTATTCGTTTACTGGAAGAGGCTGCTCACGATTCTAAAGTAACTTCCATTTCAATAACGCTTTACCGGGTTGCTTCCAATTCAAAAATAGTAGAACATTTAATTAAAGCAGCCGAAGCCGGTAAAAAAGTAATGGCCTTTGTTGAACTAAAAGCCCGATTTGATGAGGAATCCAACATTACCTCTGCAGCACAGATGGAACAGGCCGGCGTAAAAGTGTATTACAGCTTCCCGGGACTTAAAGTACATTCCAAGTTATTGTTAATAACTCGTAAAATGGCTAAATACGAAAAGGATTATGCCTATCTGGCTACGGGCAATTTTAATGAAAAGACGGCTCGGATCTATTGCGACATGGGATTGTTTACATGCAATAAAAAAATCACATCGGAACTGCGTATCTTATTTTCATACTTAGCACGGGAAACAGAAAAAGTTGCTTTTAAAAATTTACTGGTTGCCCCCTTCAATATGCGAAAACATTTTAACCAGTTAATTGATAATGAGATTAAAATTGCCGAAGATGGTAAAAAGGCCGAAATTGTCATTAAGCTGAACAGTTTACAGGACCCGAAAATCATTCAGAGACTCTACAAGGCCAGTAATGCCGGTGTAAAAATTAAGATCGTTGTTCGTGGAATTTGCTGCCTGATACCCGGCGTTAAAGATATGAGTGAAAACATTGAAATCGTCAGCATTGTGGATCGGTTTCTTGAACATGCTAGGATTTATATTTTTCACAATGATGGCAATCCAATCATTTATAGCGGTTCGGCCGATTGGATGAGCCGAAATTTGAACCGGCGAATTGAAGTGATCTTTCCCATTCTGAATGACAGTTTAAAACAGGAAATATTTGATTTGATCGATCTTCAACTGAATGATAACACAAAAGCAAGAGTAATCGACGAAGATCAAAAAAACGAGTATGTAAAGAAGAAATCGAACAAAAAAATACAGGCTCAGTTAGCGACGTATCATTATTTAAAAAATAAAGAGCGTACGCATGAAAAAGAAAATATATGATGTCATTATCATAGGTTCGGGTATAGGCGGACTAGCTTCTGCCAGCATACTCAGTCAGGTGTATCGTAAAAAGGTTCTGGTTCTGGAACGCCATAGTAAACTTGGTGGATATACTCATACTTTCAAACGCAAGGCCAAATATCAGTGGGACGTAGGCGTCCATTACATTGGTGATTTGCAACCGAAATCAGACATTCGTAATTATTTTGACTATATAAGCGGCGGGCAGTTACATTGGAACAAAATGCCCAGCCCATATGATGTCTTTATCTATCCCGATATAACATTTGAAGCTAAGGTTGGTAAAATAAGTCTTTTAAATGATTTAATGACTCAATTTCCTACTGAAAAAGATGCGTTAAAACAATATTTCAAAGATATTGAAAAAGCATCCAACTGGTATACGAAGTATATTATATCCAATTCAATACCGAAGATTATAAATCCTTTAAAAAATATTATCACTCATTCTGGCCGTGCCCTCGCACTTCAAACAACTAAAAATTACCTCGATAATCATTTCAGAGATAAATGGCTCAAAGGTATTTTAGTTTCACAATGGGGAAATTATGGATTACCTCCCGCATTAAGTACATTTTGTACACACGCCACAATAGTTAATCATTATATCAATGGTGGATGGTATCCGGTGGGCGGCGCTTCAAAGATTGCAGAAAGTATTGCTGACGTTGTTGAGAATGCAGGCGGTCAATTTCTAAAAAGTCATCAAATAGATGAAATCATTATTCATAAAGATAAAGCAATTGGTGTTCGTGTTACGGCGGGACAGCGGGAAAAGAGACAGGAAGAGTTTTTTGCAGATAAAATCATATCCAATGCCGGGGCATACAACACATTTATTAAATTAATACCGGCAAAATATAATATTCCTTATCGTGAAGATATCAGGAATTTTCCAAAATGTACGTCTAATGTCTCTTTGTTCATCGGATTAAACGGAGATCCGCATTTAAGCTGGGTGAATGGAGAAAATTACTGGATATATGATTCGTTTGATCACAACAAAACATATCACAGTCGAAATGATTTGCTGGATGGAAAAGCACATCACGCTTTTGTAAGTTTCCCCTCTTTGAAGGATCCTGAAAAGGAACATCATACCGCTGAAATTATTGCCTTCACTGGATACGGAGCATTTAAAGAGTGGGCCGATCAACCGGTTAAGAATAGGAATGAAGAATATGGTGCACTAAAAGAAAGAATATCAAAAGCACTCATTGATTTTGTTAATGCCAGTTTACCCAATTTCAGACAATTAATTGATTATTATGAATTAGGTACACCTCTTACCAATGAACATTATACTGGACACCATCGTGGTTGCAGTTATGGTTTACCCGGTATCCCTGAACGGTTTCAAAAGAAATGGTTACGGCCTAAAACATCTATTAAAAATCTATACCTGACCGGTGCAGATGCAGCGATGCATGGCGTAGTTCCCTGTATGATGAGCGGTATCCTTTCTGCAACTCTGGCAATGGGCAGACCGCAGGATATGGTAAAAATAGCTAAAAATGCCAAGCGATTCAGCAGTATTTAATCTTATAATTCTTTCACTTCTCTAACCAGCTCTGTTACCATTTTCTTCGCATCACCAAAAAGCATCATTGTCTTCTTGTCATAAAAGAGTTCATTATCTTCACCCGCAAATCCCGGACTCAAGCTTCTTTTTACAATCATCACTGTTTTAGCCTGATCCACATTTAATATGGGCATACCATAAAGCGGACTGTCCTTTTTATAACGGGCCGCCGGATTAATTACATCATTCGCACCTATCACCAGCGCCACATCTGTATTCTGGAAATCATCATTAATCTCATCCATTTCCAGTAATAAATCGTAAGGCACATTGGCCTCAGCTAAAAGAACATTCATATGACCTGGCATGCGTCCAGCAACGGGGTGAATAGCATAACGCACCTTTACTCCGCGATCAATTAGCATTTGAGCCATTTCCTGCAAAATATGCTGTGCCTGGGCAACAGCCAATCCATAACCAGGAACAATAATAACCGATGAAGCAGTATCCAATACCATAGCGGCATCTTCGGCTGCATATTCGGTTACAGACTGCCTGTCCTGCGCACTCGTACTCCCTGATCCGCCCTCTGTTCCTACTGCTGCGAACAGCACATTGGCCAGTGAACGATTCATAGCTTTGCACATGATATTGGTTAGAATGATGCCGGATGCCCCAACAAGCGCTCCACTGATAATTAGTATATTATTGGATAAAACAAATCCTGTAGCGGCTGCTGCCAGACCTGAATAGGAATTTAAAAGTGAGATCACGACCGGCATATCAGCACCACCAATAGGAATGACGGATAAAATTCCCAATACGGCAGAGATCGCAATGATTATAAGCAGCATATTCATTAGCGACGTATCAAGGACAAAAAACACACCCAGAACAATTACTGCAATTAAAAGCAACCCATTAATCCACTGCTGGGCTTTATATACAATCGGTGCACCCCGCATAATTCCCTGCAGTTTGGCAAAAGCAATCATACTGCCTGTAAAAGTTACTGTACCAATCAACAGACTGAGAACAAGCGTGATACTGATGTTCATTTCGAACGGGCCGCTGGAATGAACATATTCACCAAATGCCACAAAAGTGGAGGCAATACCACCGAAACCATTAAATAAGGCTACCATTTGCGGCATAGCTGTCATCTCGACTTTTTTGGCAGCAATTGCACCAATCAATGAACCGATGATTATACCGGCAATAATGTAAGTAAAATCTAATATTCCCTGATCCAGCAGTGTTACGACAATCGCTAACAGCATTGCGATCATCGCATACAAATTACCTTTTCGTGCTGTTTTGGGTGAACCAAGTTTTTTAAGACCGAGAATGAAAAAAACAGCTGCAACCAGGTAAGTCATATTGGTTATAGTAATCATTCTGTTTCTCCCTGGTTGGCTTCTTTGGATTTATCTTTTTTAAACATTTCCAACATGCGATCCGTTACCATAAAACCACCAACAACATTTATCGTTGCAGTGATGACAGCAAGCAATCCTAGAATTTTGCCCAATTGTGAGTGACCGGCGCCCGCACTTAGAATGGCACCCACTATCGTGATTCCTGAAATCGCATTAGAACCGGACATCAATGGAGTATGCAACAGAGGGGGTACTTTAGTGATCAGTTCGAAGCCGACAAATATGGCCAGAACAAAAATATACAAAGATATGATTATTGCTTCAGTCATTTTATTTATCTCCTTTATTCAATGCATCAGCGATTATTTTATTTTTAATCTGACCTTCATGCGTGATGCATGCACCCTGTGTAATTTCATCTTCAAAATCAAATTTACCTTCTTTTAATAAATGTTTAACCAGATTGGTAATATTTTTAGAATACATTTGACTTGCGTGCACTGGAACGGTTGCAGGCAAATTAACTGCACCATGTAAAGTAACATTATGTTTGGTGATTGTCCTATTGGCTTCAGTAAGTTCGCAATTGCCCCCCTGTTCAGCTGCCATATCGATAATAACCGAACCGGTACGCATAGATTTTACCATATGTTCTGTAATGAGGATCGGAGCCTTTTTACCGAAAATCTGAGCCGTAGTGATAACCACATCCACTTTTGGCAATCGTGCTGCTATCGCTTCCTGTTCTTTAAGTAAAAAGGCATCGGACTGTTCTTTAGCATACCCTCCTTTGGTTTCCACATCTTCTTCGGGCAATTCCATTTCCACAAACTGAGCACCTAAACTTTTTACCTGTTCTTTTACAGCTGGTCTTGGATCAAACGCTTCCACCTTAGCGCCAAGACGTTTCGCTGTTGCAATAGCCTGCAATCCGGCTACACCTGCACCCAGCACCAGAACAGTGGCAGGGGGAATTGATCCGGCCGCGGTCATCATCAGAGGAAATATTTTACCCAGATGGTTGGCAGCAATCAATACAGCTTTATATCCGCCTATTGTTGCCATGGAACTAAGCGCGTCCATACTTTGTGCTCTGGTAATACGAGGAACAAATTCCATAGAAAAAGAGGTGATTTTATTATCTGCCAGCTTTTTAATCACCGGTAAATTGTTTAAAGGGGCCAGAAAACTTATCAGGGTTGAACCGGATTTTAGCTGATCTGTCTCTGCTTCTGATGGTGGCTGTACTTTTAATATGATATCCGATGATTCATACAGCTTCTTGTTGTTTTCTATTAAGGCAGCTCCTGCCTTCGAATATTGTTCATCACTAAATGCTGCGTTTGATCCCGCTCCCTTTTCGACAAGTACTTCATGCTCCATCGTGGTCAGGCCATTGATCATAGCCGGAACAACTGCCACCCGGGTTTCACCACTTATGGTTTCTTTTGGGATTCCGATTTTCAAATTGACCTCCAAAATTCATTTTTTATATTTCGATTTCTACAACGCAGAATTTTTAAATTTATTCTCCGTGTATTAAATGCACTTAAGTATACTATATATAATAATTTATGAAATTTTTGTGAAGAAAATATTACATTATAAAATTAAAAAGGGATAACACAAATGCTATCCCCTTAAATTTAAAATACAATCTGAAGCCAGTAGCCTATTACCAGCAAAGTACCGGTAAGAAAATGGATACCAATGGTCGATACATTTACCTTCAATAATTCATAGGGCAGTTTTTGACGGTCAGCATCCGGTTCATTCCATTTTTCCATCCACTCTTTTCCCCATTTAATGGCATAACGCAATAAAACCAGGGGTAGTAATGAAATCAATACAAAGGGCGTGGCAAATTCCGGTTTTACAAAGCCAACAAAACCCAGAGCAAATATGAAAGCAAAACTGAGATAATTAAAATACCTATAATATTGAAAAGGCTTATCATAATTGATATAGCTGCCTTTAAATTCGGCCAGTCTGACAACCCAGGTATTTTTCCCGACTTTCTTATCCGCGGGCAAATCCTGGAATTGATTTATCCAAACCACCAGCATAATTAATATGGCTACTGGTATGGATGCCAGCAAAGGCATTTGCCAATCCCACAGTGAAATATCACGATTGATATAATTTGCCGTGAGTACATAATGTGAGCCCAGAACCATGACCGGCCCGAATCCTAACGCGATAGATAATTCACCCCAGCCGCGATAACCGAGACGAATCGGATTCCAGGTATAAAGCGTTCCCAGTCCCACACCAAAAAATCCCAGCCATATCAATGGACTATTGCCAAAATACGAACCGCTGATCATGTGATTCAGTTCAAGGCCAAAATAGACTGTTCCTGAGAAACATAAAATAGTTGCAAATAATACTTTCCATGGTGCCATAATACCCGCCTGAATCATACGGCTGCCCCCGTTAAACGGGCTAAACAATTTATTATATTCATCGTTTCGACTTGTGTGGTCAAAATAATCATTGCCCATATTGGTTCCGGCATGGGCTAGAATCGCACCGAACATAGCCATCCAAAACATCGGCCAGCTCCATAAATCGGCAGCGCCTGCCCGCATCAAATCATAATAGGCAATCACCGAACCTAACAAGACAGGAATAATTGTGCCGGTAAAAAACGGTGCACGCACGGCTCTTAGCCAGACACCGACCCGATTTTTAAATGCCTGCAGAAAATCTTCCAGTGCAAATAACTGGTTTTCAGGATATTCACGCCATTCAAATTTTTCATCAGCATAGAAGTCAACATATTTTATTGTAGTTGGTTTAATGCGATAATAACCGACTACTTTATTCTTCTTTAAAAAAGGATCATCCATGAATTCCTGAAAAGCAGTCGTTTTTTGAAGAACTAACTCACGAGCTTTTTTACTTTCATCTTCATCTTTAATTTTGTAGCATAAACCATCTATTTGCAATCCGCGGATACCTTCCTGACCTTTCGGCCAGATAACCGCCTGTACTTTTGGATTCACATTGATTTGTTCAGCTTTTCTGGTAGGGTGAAAAGTGAAAAAAACGAGATCATTTTTGTCACGGGCAAAGAATACAGACGAAGCCGATGTATTACCATCCGATGAAGTGGCAAGCACCATCCGGTCCGCTTCACTTAATACTGCTGAAATTTTTTGATCCAATTTAGAATAATCTGCTGCCATTAACTACTCCTAAAGAATATTCCGACTTTATAGTTCAGGAATTTGTAACTATCCATGTTTTAAGTAAATTCCACAATGAAATAATTTAAGAAAAAATTTTGTATCAGGAAAATATGTATTAATTTCTGATTGGCACATGATTTGCGAAAATTTCTACGTTTGAGAATAGCAAAATTCTCTAACGAACCTAGCTCACAAAATTTATCAGGTTTAAAATAAGGAAACATTGGCTTAACTAAGTCGTTGTATTTGTTATTCAGATTGGCTAATTTCAACAAATTTTTTTAGAAAGGATCAGCAATGAAGGTCAAAATTCTAATATTATTAACATCCATCTACCTGGCAGGCTGTGCAGCCTACAAAGAACTTAAACCGGATCCGGAAGTCTCATCCGTAGAGGATGGCTATATAGAGATTAAAGATGGTGATGATAATTTTGAACTGGATAAGGACAAGAAATATTTTATGACTTTTCCTGCACCTTCCGATAAAAACTTCTATCTTGTTATTAATGTGGATAATAAGGATCTGATGCAGACTTTTCTGACGCCCTACTTTGATGACGGCAAGGGGCAGATTATCAAAATTGAAGATGAAAGTACGGATCCATTAAAAACTTGTTATTATCCTGTTGATAATAGTGTGCAAAATTTTTACTGGGTGATTGAATCTGTACAATATGATATCGTATTAAACATGGATTATCGATATGTCCCACAATGGCGCTATAAATTTGAAACGAAATATGCCCAGTTACAGGAAACACTGATAAATAATACAGTAGATCGTGTACCGTATAATGGATTGGGTACGACTACTAAACTAACTGATTTTGATTTTGGGAAAGAGGTCAATACAACCAAAGAGATGACAGCAAATCTCGAAAAAGTTCAAACTGAGCTTAATGAAATTGAAAGCATATTTCCACCATCCATTTTAAATACCAACGATGAGGCTTATCAGAATTACCGGACCTTAAAAAAACAGGTTGAAGATGAGCTGGCATTCCAGAAAAATTACAAAGCTTTTGTTAATGTAATGGATAAGGAAAAAGCGAGCCGACGAAATGCTGCAGCCCTGGATGAAGCAGTCCCGGATATCCTTACTTTATTCCAAAATAAAGATGCCTATGATGCTAATGTATTTGCCGAGACAAAAATAACTATCTTAGGACGTTTACCTGAAATAGTTCATTACTATGAAATGAAATTAGCCGACAAACGGGATACTTCAACTATTGAACTAAACACTGAGGACTTGGAAAATTCT
>JARRPN010000032.1:0-4419 GCA_037382875.1 Calditrichaceae bacterium
ACCCGAATTTTTTCAAAAAGCCCAGGAAAAGTATGATGAAGCCAGTCGCGATTATGATAATAATGGTGGATTAAAAGATATACGCCGGAAGCTGGATGAATCCAAACAATATGCTGAAAAAGCTTTATCGGTTGTTGAATTGGCCAATCTCTATTTAAAAACAAGTATAGAGGCCAGAGATGCTGCAATAGCTGCAAATGCGCCGCTGTATGCCTTATCACTTTGGAATGAGGCTGAAGATAAAATGCGTGATTCTGGAATGGAATTGGAAGATGATGATATTAATGATGCAAGAGATACGGGTACAAAAGCAACTGAGTTATATCGGAAAGCAGAATTAAAAGCTATAAAAAATGGTATTCTTGGAGATGCTAGGAAAGAGATCGAACTTGCGGAAAAAGCAGATGCAACCGATTATGCTTACCAAACAATTATGGATGCAAAAAACCTTCTTCTTGAAGCTGAGCAACAGATTGAATCAAATCCTTATGACAGAGCGGATGCATTAAAAAAATCAAAAAGAGCAGCCTATCAGGGACGTCATGCTAAATATCTGGCAAATACAATTAAGAAACTTTCAAAAAAAGATGAAAACTGGGAAACCCTCATCCTGAAAATTGAGGATGTTTTAACGGAAATTGCAAAACCATTAAATGCCAATGCAGAATTTGATGAAGGATTTGATAAAAGCGTAAAGGATATAGTTGCTAAAATAAATGAACTAAAGGCGTCTGAAGAGCAAGCACGTGAAGAAAATGAACAATTGCAAGCTGAGTTAAATGAGATAAAAGAAATTGATGCGAATAAAACGGCACAACTCGAAAAACAAAAAGTGCTTGATCAAAAAATTTCAAAAATCAAATCAATGTTTACAACACAGGAAGCAAAGATTGTTTATGAAGGTGATAATTTAACTATCCGTTTATATGGGCTTAATTTTCCCTCAGGACAAGCTATAATTCAACCTGAATATTTTTCTTTGCTATCAAAAGTTCAAAAGGCAATTTTAGAATTTCCAGATAAATATATTCTGATTGAAGGCCATACTGATGCCCTAGGTAGTCCGGAGACAAATAGAATACTGTCTGAGAAGAGAGCAAAAGCTGTAAAAGACTATCTGTTAGCTAATATGAATTTGGATGAAAAGCAGATTACTCATTACGGTTTAGGTGATCAGAAACCAGTTGCATCGAACAAGACAGTGGATGGACGCGCCAAGAATCGGCGTATCGATGTTGTTATTTCCCTTCAGCAATAATAATTTAACCCGGCATATGCCGGGTTTTTTGTTTTATTGGAGATTAATGGTTTCCTAAATCTAAGAATTCATATTTTTGTTATTTTAATTCTATCTTTTTTATTTTTATTAACTATTTTTATTAATGTTTTCCTGTTTAAAATAACACAAAATATATATGAGCTAAATTATGGAAAATACATATGTTATATCGTCACAGTTATTAGAAATTGAATATATTTTTCAAAAGTTGTGCTTTTAGAAGATAACTGGCATCTATTTTGCAAAAATGTCATCATGAATCATATTGGTGAAAGAAAAATAAATGTCCTGGTCATTGATCCGGATGAAGAGTTTGCACATGATGTGAAAATGTTTCTGGAAGATACCTATTGTGTAAATATAAAGCCTACTATTGATAAATTGGATTATTCAAATACTCTGGATCATGTCAATGTAATAATTATTGCTATTGAATTTTTAAGTAAAGATTTTATTAATCTGATTGAACAGCTACGAAAGAAACATGAAAATATAAAAATAATCAGTATGTACACCTATATTACTTCTGACAAAGAGCTTGAACACAAATTGATTGAGTATTCAGACGATATAATTACTAAACCGTTTGATGTAACTTTGTTAAAGAATAAATTGGATTCATTTTTAATTTCCGCTTGATATTTTTGTACGTTATTTTGCATATCCTATATACTGCTGGAAGCAAATATTTAAAAGAATTGAATTAAATTTTTGGATAACTTAAATTTAAAACACAGATAAGAATTTGGAGTTATCAATTGGAAGGCTTTGGCTGTCAGGATACTATTCAGATTGGTGATAGGAATTTTCGAATACATACCGGCTGTGACACAAATAAAAATAAAGCACTTGCTGAAGTCTTTGAAGACGGTAACTTTCTTTTTAATATTACTAAATCCTACCAGATTAGGCAAAACGAAGATCAACCCATCGATGAAACATATCTAAAGAATGCGGTTTATAAATTGCATCAGCAGTTACTCGATGAAGTAACATTATTATTTCAGATTAATGAAAAAATTGGAAAATTAAATTTATATCTTGCTCATCTTCGATTGGGTAGAGTTTTTATGGCCAAAGGCTTTTATCAGGAAGCGATTATAAATTTTAAGAGGGTTATTCAACTGAGTCCAAATTTTAGTCAGGCATATAAACTACTTGGAACAGCTTATGTTAAAATGAATGAATATAAAAATGCTCTGAGAATTTTCAGTACAGTACTGGAAAAGGAATCGGAATATCCTGATATTTTAAATGCACGGGGCGTTCTATACATACATATGGGAAACTATGAAGCAGCTAAAAATGACCTGCAAAAGGCAATTAAGCTTAATCCAGATTTATTGGAATGTAATTTTAATATGGGCGTACTTCTTTTTCTATCTACAATAGCTGAAAGTCCGAATGAAGAAAATTTTGTGCTGCCTGCTCGCATTATTCGTTCTATTAAAGAATTAAAAAATCTCGATCACTATAACGATGTAAATTGGAAAGTTGAATTTGAAGAAACACTGGATCGCATTGAAAATGGTAGTAAAAATGAAGTTATTCAGGCACTATATAACCTTCAAATTAAAATGATAGGCAGCAGTGATTTAAATGTTGAAATGGATCTGTTTTTTCTTCGTTTTTTATATGGTGGTAAAGAATTATCCCGTAAAGATATCAACATGTATGAGAGGATTATACGAACAGGATCCAAGAATTATGAAGGATTTGCCGACTACTGGAATGATCTTGCTATTATGCATTTAATTCAATGTCGGGACAGCTTTGTAAAAGCCATCGATGATTTTGAAACCTCTATAAAAATCAATCCTAAATATGACGAATCAAATGATGCTCTTGAATTAATCAAACGTGGTAAAAAAGGATTTCTAATTCTCCTGAGGGCTGTATTAAAGTAAAATAATTAAGAGAATTCTTTTTTCTGAAAACAAATCCATGATTTATTGGCTGAGTTGGAAGCGACGAAAAAAGGTATATATGAAAATTTTATTAAGCCATATATAGACATTTATTATATAGCATTACCGGAAATTCTGTAAGAAAGTATATTGTTAGGACTAAAGGTTAGTAGAAAAACCGAATTGTTATATTATTTATAGGATAAAGAATCTAAACCTAATAAAAAATTTTCTTTCCCACTATTTTAATAAATAATTAATCTAGCAGATGAATTACCAATCCGCTGCGCAATTTAGGTTCAAACCAGGTTGTTTTTGGCGGCATTATTTCATCGTTATCTGCTATGGCTATCAAATCTTCAATAGCAATTGGAAAAAGTCCGAAAGCTATAGCCATTTCTCCCGAGTCAACCCGCTTCTTTAATTCTTTGAGTCCCCGAATTCCGCCAACAAAATCAATTCGCTGATCCGTTCTTGGATTACCAATACCCAATACGGGTTTTAACAAGTTGGCCATCAATATGGAAATATCCAGACGTTCAACCGGATCGGATTCACTAAAAGTACCGGATTTAGCCTCTAAATGGTACCATGTTTTATTAAGATACATTACGTAGGTATGTTTTCTATCTGGCTTTTCTGTATTTTCACCTAAAACCTTTAAAGTGAATTTTTCTTTAATCATTTCAAGCAGTTGATCCTCTGTTAATCCATTTAAATCAGTGATCACACGATTATAATCCTGAATCTGCATCTGGTTATCAGGGAATATAACAGTCAAATAATAATTATATTCTTCATTTCCGGTATGATTTCCTTTGACCATCCGCATTTCTCTAATTCTAGCTGCAGCGGCTGACCGATGGTGGCCATCGGCAACATACATATAGGGAATATTTCTAAATTGTGATTGTATTTGATCTAGAACTTTATCATCGTCAACAACCCAAAAGGTATGCTGAATAGAATCATCAGCCGTAAAGTCGTATTCCGGATCTCTAATGATCCAATTATTAATAATTTGGTCAATTTCCGCTTTTGCCCGATATGTAAGAAAAACCGGACCAGCCTGAGCATTTAGCCTATCAATATGTGTAGCCCGATCCTGCTCTTTATCCGGCCTTGTAAGCTCATGTTTTTTTATAATGTTATTCTCATACTCTTCAACGGAAGCGCAGGCTACAAGACCAATTTGGCTGTGATTACCCATAATTTGACGGTAAATGTAAAAAC
>JARRPN010000032.1:4527-15858 GCA_037382875.1 Calditrichaceae bacterium
TCGACATCTTCAGGCAGACAAATCTCGGGCTTAATAATATGAAGAAAGGAAAGTGGATTATTTTGCACCATCTCACGCGCTTCTTTACTATTTAACACATCGTATGGGGGTGAAGCAATTTTACTAGCAAGCTCCGGGGTCGGACGTAATCCTCGAAAAGGTTTTATAATAGACATAGCTGGTCCTTTTTATATTCTTTAATTATCAAGTAATCTTTGAATTTGAAAATTAAACAATCTTTACTAAAGTTAAAAATAAATTTTAATGATTTTTCACATAGAACTTCCAGTAAATTTTGGGAATAAATATCAAAATTTATGCTTTATTTTATTTTGCAATTAATAGGGCATCCGTTTAAATTTATCAAGATCACTAATGAGATTAACTACGACATAATTGCATAAATTACAACAATTTAAGAGTAATTTGTTTTACCGAGGCTTAATTCGTGTCATTTACACATCTTCATAGTCATACCCATTATTCTTTACTGGATGGTGCCGCAAAAATTAATCTGATGGTCGACCGGGCTGCAGAATTAGGAATGGATGCTTTGGCTATTACCGACCATGGTAATCTATTTGGCGTTTTGGAGTTTTACACCAAAGCAACCGATGCTAATATTAAACCAATTATCGGCATGGAAGCCTATATCGCACCCAAGGAGCGTACTTATCGCAAACAAATTGATGGGGAGTCGCATTCATATCATCTGGTTTTACTGGCTAAAAATGAAACTGGTTTTAAAAATTTAATGAAACTATCTTCCTATGCCTTTTTGGAAGGGATGTACTATAAGCCTCGAATTGATAAAAAACTGCTGCGTGAATATTCTGAAGGTATTATTGCAACCAGTGCCTGCATGAAAGGTGAAGTAGCCTATAAGCTTCGTCGGGGAATGCGTGAACAAGCCATCAAAGCAGCAGAAGAATATATTGATATCTTTGGTGATGATTTTTATTTCGAAATACAGGATCATCACATACCGGAAGAAGCCGAAGTCTATCCAAAAGTTTTTGACTTAGCTAAAGAAATGGGCGTGAAAGTTGTCGGAACTAATGACAATCATTACCTGAATAAAGGTGATCATGAGGCCCATGATATTTTATTGTGCCTGCAAACCGGAAAAAACAGGGATGATCCTAATCGAATGAGGTATGGTACGTCTGAGTTATACATGAAATCACCTGATGAAATGTATAACATTTTTAAAGACAAGGTATCTGTGTATGAACAGACTCAGGAAATTGCCGAGAAGATTGATCTAAAAATTGATTTTACCAAACAGCATTTGCCAAGATTTCCTATTCCTGATGGTGAAGGGGATATTTCAGCCGATAATTATCTGAAGAAACTTACCTATAAAGGCGTGAAACAGCGTTATGGTGAGCTGAACAAAACAATCGAAGATCGTATCGAATATGAGCTTTCCGTTATTAAACAAATGGGATTTTCCGGATATTTTCTTATTACACAGGATTTTATTAATGCTGCTCGTGAACGCGATATCCCGGTAGGATTGGGAAGGGGATCAGCTGCTGGCAGTATAGTTGCCTATAACTTGGGAATAACTGACATTGATCCGTTACGTTATGATCTTCTGTTTGAACGATTTCTTAATCCTGAGCGCGTAACCATGCCGGATATTGATATTGACTTTTGTTATGAGCGCAGAGATGAAGTAATTGACTATGTAAGGGAAAAATATGGCCGGAATAATGTTGCTCAGATCATCACTTTTGGAACTATGGCGTCACGTGGGGTAATTCGTGATGTGTCCCGGGTATTGGAAATACCAATTCCACAGGCTGATGCTATTGCGAAGCAGATTCCCATTGTTGGTGCTAAACCAATGAAAATTAAGAAAGCCTTTGCTGATGTTCCGGAATTAAAAGAACTGGCCGAAAGTGATGATCCAAAGATACAGGAACTGGTCAAATATTCTGAAACTCTGGAAGGCATAGCAAGACACGCTTCCGTGCATGCGGCCGGTATCATAATCACTCCGGACGATATCACTAATTATGTGCCTCTTTATAAAAATTCCGATCAGGAAGTTACAACACAATGGACTATGGGTTGGTCTGAAGCCATTGGTCTACTAAAAATGGATTTTCTTGGATTGCGGAATCTTACGGTTATCCAAAAAACTGAAAAACTGATCAAGGAAAGACATGATTCAAAATTTAATGTAAAAAATGTTCCTTTAGATGATGAACAAACTTTCAAATTATTTGGTGATGGCCTGACTGTTGGTGTATTCCAGTTTGAAAGCTCGGGCATGCAGGAATATCTCAGAAAACTAAAGCCATCTCGCGTTGAAGATCTTATTGCGATGAATGCTTTATACCGCCCGGGTCCTATGGAAATGATTGATGATTTCATTGATAGGAAATTCGGTCGAAAGGAAATTAAATATCTGCATCCAATGCTGGAGCCTATTTTAAAAGAGACTTACGGTATTATAGTTTATCAGGAACAGGTCATGCGCATTGCTTCGGATCTAGGGGGATTCAGTCTGGCACAAGCAGATTTAATGCGCCGTGCAATGGGTAAGAAGAAAAAAGAAGTGATGCTTGAACAGAAAAAAGCTTTTGTTGAAGGTTGTAAAAGGAACGAAATTGATGAAAAAATTGCAAATGATATCGCTGATTTGATAGAAAAATTTGCGGAATATGGTTTTAATAAATCACATTCGGCAGCATACGCAATAATAGCTTATCAAACCGCCTATTTAAAAGCGCACTATCCAGCAGAATTTCTATCAGCAAATTTGACCAGCGAAGTCAATAACAGTGATCGCGTTGTCATTTTAATGGATGAATGTAAAAAGTTGGGCATAAAAATCAAAAAACCAGATGTGAATTATTCCGATGCTAACTTTAAGCCTGTCAGTGATAAGGTCATTGCCTTTGGAATGAAAGCGATTAAAAATGTGGGTGCTAATGCCATTGCGTCTATTGTGAGCGCAAGAGATGAATACGGTAAATTTAAAACCATCTTTGATATGCTTTTGCATGCTGATCTGCGCCTGGTAAATAAAAAAGTACTTGAGAGTCTGATTCAAACCGGTGCGCTTGATTCAATAGATAAAAATCGTGCACGTCTCTTTAATTCCATTGAGACAGTGACAGAATATGCACAAAATTATCAGGGGCAGAAAACACGAAATCAGAATCAAACGAGCATTTTTGACATTGCTTCAGAAGGTGATGATAAACATATGCTTTCGTTTCCTGAATTACCGGACATTGCCGATTGGGGTACGACAGATAAATTAAAAAAAGAAAAAGAGCTTCTTGGATATTACATATCCGGACATCCTCTGGAGCGTTATAAATCTATCATTCATCTCTATGCCACTAGTATAAACGGGGAAGAAAACAAAAGTGGCAATAATGGCGCAAATGGTTCAGATAAGATGCGCATAGGCGGGCAGATTACAGATGTGCGCGTTATATTCGATAAAAAATCGAATAAAATGGCCTTTATTAAAATTGAAGACTTTGACAGAACTTATGAAGCCGTGATTTTTGGGTCCATTTTTCCACAGTTTGAAAATTTAATCAAAATTGATAACATGATTATGCTTTTGGGTCGATTAAATTCTTCACTCAATGACAATGTAATCAAAGTAATAGCAGATAAAATTATACCATTGGAACAGGTCCCGGTGGAATTAACTGAATCATTCTTATTGAAAATAGATAAAGAAAATATCAATGATAAAATAATCCATGATCTTAAGGTAACACTCAAATCTAGCCCCGGAAAAAGCCGGCTATATTTTGAAGTAAATTTGAATGGCAGTGGTAATAAACGATTTTTGTCAAATGCTTTTAATGTAAAATTGACCTACCGTACATTGAATCAACTGGATAAAATTCTTGGTTACCAGAATATCAAGGTAAAAACAAAATAAATATGAAAGTTGTATTGCAGCGGGTGAAAAATGCTTCCGTATCGGTTGATGGTAAAATAGTGGGTAAAATCAATCGGGGAATAATGCTATTAATAGGGATTGCTGAAACAGATACAATTGATGACGTTGATTTTATAGCCAATAAATGCGTAAATTTAAGAATTTTTGAAGATAATGAAGGTAAAATGAACCGGTCAGTAATTGAAGAAAGATGTGAAATTCTTGCTATTTCTCAATTCACTTTACTCGGAAATACCAGAAAAGGGAGAAGACCCAGTTTTATTGATGCGGCAAGTCCGGAAAAAGGAAGAACATTTTACGATGCCTTTGTTGAAAGACTTAAATCAACCGGACTTAAGGTTGAATGCGGGATATTTGGTGCAATGATGGATGTGGATTTGATTAATTACGGGCCTGTAACAATCATTCTTGAAAATAAAGATTAGATTATTAATACATATTGAAATTAAAAGGAAATTGTGAATGAGGTTTTTTTCTGGTTTAGTGGAAAAGTACAGAACATCGATTTTCTATAAAATTCTTTTTTGGTTTATTATATTTATCATTTTTGTTTTAGTAATGGATAAACTTGTAATGCCCGCTTATGTGAGACTTGGACAGGAGGTTGAATTACCAGATGTTGTTGAAATGAGTGGAGAAAATGCTAAAAGGACATTGGAGAATAAAGGATTTCACGGTGTTATAACGGATTCAGTTTACGATACACATTATGATGTCGGTATGGTAGTTGAGCAAATGCCTCCGGCATTTTCAACCGTAAAAAAGGGAAGACATGTTTATTTGACGGTCAGTATAGGTGAGAAGCCTATTATCATGCCCAATTTGTTCTATATAAGTCCGCGTGATGCGGAGTTAACGTTACAATCCTATAATCTTGAGTTGGGTGCCAAACATTATGAATATGATAATAGTTCGCCTGAAGGGGTTGTTATTGCTCAATCATATCCACAAGGACAAAAAGTAAAACGCGGTACACGAATAAACATAACCATAAGCTTGGGCCCATTACCGGAAAGACGAACAGTACCGCAATTGGTTGGTAAAAGTCTTGATGAAGCCAGCAGCCAGTTGAAAATATTAGGCGTTGATAAAATTAAAATTACATATGAAGAAAAAGCGAATATTTTACCAAAAACCGTATTAAACCAGTCTATCAAACCGGGAACACTTGTAGACGAAGAAAAAGAAATAGAACTTACAGTTAGTAAAATTGAAAAATCTGAGGAATAAGAATGGCATATTTAGCCCCATCGATACTTGCTGCGGATCTGCTGGATTTAAAAGAAGAAGTACAAATTGTTGAACAAAACGGTGCTGATTATATACATGTAGATGTAATGGATGGTCATTATGTACCAAATATTGCCTTTGGACCTGAAATTGTTAAAGCCTTATCCAGGGTAACAAAGTTACCTCTCGATGTCCATTTAATGATGGTTGAGCCACATAAACATATTATTAATTTTGCGCAGGCTGGATCAAGTGTTATAACGGTACATCAGGAAGTTTGTGATCATTTAGACCGCGTAATCCGGCATATAAAAGAAAATGGATGTCATGCCGGAGTTTCCATAAATCCTGCTACGCCGGTAGAGAGTTTGAATCATATTTTATCGTTAGTCGATTTAGTATTAATCATGACAGTTAATCCCGGATTTGGCGGGCAGGAATTTATTCCCTATTCATATGATAAAATTAAGAAGCTGGCCAGACTAAAATCAGAAAATAAGTATAATTTTCTTATTGAGGTAGATGGCGGTATTACTCTTGATAATGTTAGTCCAATACTTGATGCCGGTGCCGAAGTTATTGTTTCCGGGAGTAGTATTTTTAAAGAAGATAATATTGCCAAAGCCTGTACAAAATTTAAAGAAATTGTAAACGGGAAATGATGTGTGAGTGACCAGCTGAATATCGGCAAGGAAATCCAGAGAAAATCAATTCATATAGCTACCACGTTGATTCCTCTTGCATATATTTCTACAATCCCCAAAAAGGAACATATCTTTCTTATTTGTGTTTTTATGTCCATTGGGTTTTTAGTAGTAGATTTGATGCGATTGTATTGGAAAACAGCTGAGAAATATTTTTTGAAAATATTTTCCGTTCTTTTGCGGGAACAAGAACTAAATAATAATCTAACTGGTGCAACTTATCTTTTTATTGGTATGACCCTGGCAGTTTTATTATTTCCCAAAACGATTGCAATCACAGTAATGCTGTTTTTAACGATTGCTGATCCTTCAGCCGCTATCATTGGTAAAATAGTACCCATTAAGAAAATCTTTAATAAAAGTGTTGGTGGATTTCTGGGATTTTTAATTTGTGCTATGATAATAGTAATTATTGCCTTTAATTTTACTATAACAGGTTTGATAGTAGCATTTGCAGCCGCCCTTGTTGAATTAATACCTATGAAATTGAATGATAATCTTACAATTCCGGTTGTGAGCGGTTATCTTTTTCTATTTTTAAAATGAACAGGGATATATTTAGACCTTGATAGTAAAGGCATTAAGATTTAACTTAATTATAAACGAAATATTCATATGAATGTAATTGTTTTTAATATTATAATATGAGCAGCTTTAAAATTATAAATATCGTACTTTCATTTTTAGTTACCTTTACCGGTCTTCATGCTGTTGAATTCGAAAAATATGCTGGTGAATTTCTTTCACTTGGTGCTGGAAGCCGAGCAACCGGGATGGCCGGGGCTTATGTAGCTGTTGCAAATGATGTTACAGCAGGATACTGGAATCCGGCTGCATTGATTGATGCAAAACCTGCTGAAGTAATTTTCATGCATTCCAAACAGTTTATAAGCAGTGTCCAATATAATTTGATCGCTGCTTCTTCTGAAATGAAAGACGGAAGCGCTATTGGGATTTCATTTCTCTATCTTACTATGAATGGCATCTCAGACACAAGGGACGCCTATGATGAAATTGCTCAAAAGCTTGATTATTCGAGGATCAAAGAATTTAACGCCGGTGATTATGTATTTCTAATTACCTATGCAAAACCATATAGTGATAAATTAAGCTATGGCATGAATGTTAAGTTAATATCACGGGCTTATGAAGTTGAATCAGCTCTGGGATTGGGTTTCGATATCGGGTTTAAGTATAGAATCTATGATAATCTGATTCTTGGAGCCATGTTTAAGGATGTCACTTCCAGCATTATGACCTGGTCAACCGGTAAGAAAGATTTAATAACGCCATCAATCCGCACAGGTATCAGCTATCTTTTAGGCTGGGATCGATTTAATCTGACATTTCAACCGGCTGTAGATTTAAACATCATGTTTGAGGGCAGGGAATACGCTGCACAGTATAACATTGGCCCTATTAGTTTTGATACATTTGTTGGAATGGAAGTCGCCTATAAAAATACACTGGCGATAAGGGCTGGCTATGATGATTTAAATCGATTCAATACGGGAATTGGTGTAAAAATACCAAAGATAGCCTTTGATTATTCCTTCACTGCAGGTCATTCTGATCTGGGTGATGTGCAGAGGATTACATTTCATCTAACTTTTGATCACACTATATTTTAAGTTTTTACTATATCATCTTTCACGAAGGCACCGATACACAAAGATTAACAAATATATTCCTATTTTTACTGACAATGATAGAATCTACTAGATATTAAATGGCTCAACAAAAATAGTTTTTTCATTACGGGTATTGACTGTGCCTTTTGGTGCATTGCGGATACGGCTGACATAACGAACTTGAGTATATATTACCGGAACTGTTGCTGAATGTTTGGATTTACTATTTGCTGCAGCAATTCCAGCTACTTGTTCCAATATTTGATGTGGAGGTACTTGATCCTTTTGTTTGACTTTAAGGATAACATGAGATCCGGGGACACCTTGGGCATGAAACCAGTAATCCTGCTTTTTGGCATAATTAAATGTCAATTCATCATTATTTTCACCACTTTTTCCGATATAAACGTGCCAGTTGTCTTCTAAAACAAAATGTTTAAATGCAATTTGTTGTTTATCGCTTTTGTTTGAGGAAGAAGTAGTCATAGACAATAAATTAAGATCTATCAGTTTTTTATATAAGCGTTTTAATTCTGATAAAGAGCTGACAGCGTTCAGTTTATTGTTAATGTCTGATAAAATGGAAATTTCATGACTTAAAGTATTAGTTTTAACATCTTCAGCAAGAAGTTTTTTATCAATATCTTTATACTTATTGAAATAGATTTGGGCATTTTCGCTAACAGATTTATTAGGATTTACCTTAATTCGCATATTTTCTAAATTATCGCTAAAAATATTTTTAAGTATTACTTCATTTTTCTCAATATTAATTTGATGTTTAAATGTTAATAGCAGATTTCCTTTCAATTCAGCTGCTCGTTTTCTTTCCTTTAAATCTTCTAATTCAGCTGCATGCTTTAGGGACCTGTTAAGATACTCCATTTTCTTTTTAACTGCAGAAACACATTCTCTATATAACTTATCATATTCAGCTTGATCTGCTTTTTCACTTATAAATCTTTGCCAGGCCGCATTGACGCTATCGAATTCCTGAAGAGTAATATCATTGTTACTTTCAAGATAGGTTAATATGAATAAGGATATCTTTTTTACAGAATTGCCTTGACGATAAATATATGTTTTTGCTTTATCAATTTCATTTTTTATTGATTCAAGGACGTATTTTAGTTTTAACTTCTTCTTTATCTCTACGTTATTCTGTTCAAAGCGATATACTATTTCATCAATGATTGTATTATTTAGTGCAGCAAATTTATTTTTGAGAAATATCTTTAGTGATTCTGAATGGTCGAAATCAAATGTGCCCCGATTAACAGATCGAAAATCAATACCGTTTTGCGGCCTAGTTAACTCAGGCATGTCACCGGTTTTGAACGAATCAATCACGGAATCTTTTTGATCAGTAATAAAAATATTGGGTTGACTACCGTAAAAAAAGGTGATTATTTTATATTTTTCTAATTCAATGGCTACCTGTTTGTCAAAGAGGTGAATAAAAAGATCGCAAATAACCTGGTTTTGAACTTTATCAAATAATTGAAATTGAGGTTGTTTTATATTGTAGGCAGGTTGCAATATGAAATAGGGTAAATGTGTGGAAATATTTATTAATAAAAATAAACGATCCTCACCAGATAGTTCAATAACTATTTATTTTATACCTCCTAATTTATAGATTCCCCGGTATAAAAAACAATTGAAAAGGGAAAACCCATGCGCAGTATGACCGGTTTTGGAAAAGCAAACGTTGTTAATCAAAATATAGAATTAGAAATTGAGATACGCAGCGTAAACAGCCGTTATCTGGATTTATCGATACGTCTTCCGAATATGCTATCAGCCTTCGAAATGCCTGTTCGCGATAAAGTAAAGGAAAAGGTTATGCGTGGGAAAGTGACAGTTTATGTTAACCTTAGGAAGGCAACATCCGATAAAACCAACGTATTTTTAGATGATGCTAAAATTCTGGAACGATACAATCAACTTAAAAGTGTAAAAGAACTGTTGAAAATAAATGATGATATAAAAATATCTCATTTACTTACGATGGGTGATTTATTTGAAATTGATCTGGATACATTGGATGAGAAGGAATTGTTAAAGATCCTAATTAAAACGCTGGAGAAAGCACTGGATTCCTTTAATAAAATGCGTGATAAAGAGGGCAGCCACATTTTAAAGGATATGCTGCAACGTAATAAAACAATTACTGGAATACTAGCTTTTGTAGAGAAAAAGAGTAAACTCAATGTACAGCAGGAATTCGATCGTCAGCTGGAAAATGTTCAGAATTTAATAGCACAGGATAAAATTGATCACGACAGACTTAACATGGAAATAGCTATTATAGCAGATCGGGTTGATATTACGGAAGAATGTGTTCGCATGCATAGCCATATCAAGCTATTTGAAGATACCTGCAATCAGAAAGACGAATCCGGAAAAAAACTGAATTTTATCCTGCAGGAAATGCTGAGAGAAGCCAATACAATGAATTCCAAAACCAGTGATATTGAGGTATCTCATAGAGTGATCAAAATTAAAGAAGAAATAGAGAAACTGCGAGAACAGGCACAGAATATTGAGTAAAGCATAGAAATGAAATTTACTTCATCATATTATGTATTTTCAGCGCCATCCGGGGGTGGAAAAACGACTATTGTAAATAAACTGGTAGAGAAGTATTCTGAGTTAGCCATTTCAATATCAGCAACTACAAGGCAAAGACGAGAATACGAGGTTGATGGCCGGGAATATATATTTCTGAGCGTAGCTGAGTTTAAAAAGGCTATTGCGCAGAGAAAGTTTCTTGAATACGAGGAAGTACACGGTGATTATTACGGTACGCTGAAAGAAACGGTTGAAAAATTGATACAATCAGGAAAAAAGGTTCTGTTTGATATTGATGTGAATGGGGCGTTCTCAATAAAGAAAAATTATCATGAGGCTGTTTTATTTTTTATAAAGCCGCCGAGTCAGGAAGAATTGATTAAACGATTAAAAGGTCGTAAAAGTGAAACAGAAGAATCCATTCAAAAACGATTGACTCGATTAGAATATGAATATGCCCAGGCTGGTAAATTTAATCATATCATAATCAATGATAATCTGGATCATGCAATTCAGCAGGTTGAAAATCTTATTCTGGTGTGAATATGCGAATAACGTGCGAAGATCAAAGCGAAGGCCGTTTGTTTTTTGCCCATGATTTTTTATCGACGTTAAATAGTATTGGGCAGAAAGTAAAATTATATGTACCCGATAATTATCAAACTAAATACGGTAATTTTCTTGATTATTTTCCCCGAATAGACATTCAACTAGGATTTCAAAACTTAAATACAACTGTACCCGATATTATTTTTTCAAATGCTAATGATTTACACGCGTTACAGCAAATCAAAAAGAGTCTTATTTTTCCAATTTTAAAAAATTCTGAAATTAAAAACTATATCAATTGGTATAATCTATTAAAAGATAAATTTAAACAAAATATTATACCTGTTGAATTTAAGCAATCTGAAAAGTCAATTGTTCAGCCTGAATCAAAATGGGCTATGGATATGCTGCAAAGACAGATCAGTGAAAAACCTTTAAAAGATATATCATTCTTAATCAGTGCTGGACCAACCATTGAAGATATTGATCCGGTACGTTATATAACAAATCGTTCATCAGGAAAAATGGGAATAGCTCTGGCCAGAGCAGCCTATTTAAATGGTGCCAACGTAAAACTGGTTATTGGACCTACAAGCATTGATATTCCATGTTATCTTAAAACCCAGCAAATTCGTTCTGCGGAAGATATGTATCACGCAGTTATAAGCCATTTTGAGCATTGTGATGTTTATATTGGAAG
>JARRPN010000033.1:0-2617 GCA_037382875.1 Calditrichaceae bacterium
CAACTGGAAAAAGAGCTGCCTGAAGCCGGATTTACTGGTTGGGTACATGGACAACAGTTGTCTGAGATATTTGCGTCATCAGACATATTTGTGTTTCCATCAACAACTGAAACTTTTGGAAATGTTATTCTTGAAGCCTATGCTTCCGGACTTCCGGTTGTCTGTGCCAATGAGGGTGGTGTAGTCGATTTGATAATGGATGGATACACCGGTTTTATAACCGAAGCAAAGAATACAACTGATATAGCTGAAAAGGTGGATATCCTGCTATCCAATCCGGATTTAAGAAAGCAGTACGGAAAAAACGCATTACAATTTGCTAAAAGATTCAATTGGTCAACAATAAATAAACGACTTATATCTAGTTATCAGAGAATCATTCATAACTATTCCAATCTAAATTAAATTAACAATTGTTTGTAATTTTGGGATTTAATTACTACCAATTTATATTTGCATCCCTGGTATAATTTAGTAAATTGTTACACTAACTATAACAAATAGATATCAAATGTCAGCAAGTACTAAATTATCTACAGCAGTTAAGGCTCTATGTTTTTTGGCTGAAGATAAAAATTCAGCCAGAACAAGTGCTGAGATTTCAGATAAAATTGGGAAGAATATCCATTTACAGGAAATATACTGTTCCATTGAAGATCGCAAAGCTTTTCATCTGGATGTTCAAAAATATAGCGGGCATCATTTATCCATACCAATTCAGATAAACAATTTTTTCCTTGATTTATTTGCTGAGGTTCAGGTGGATATCGAAGACAAAATGACAAAAATCAGTTTACAATCAATCATCGATAAACTTGAAAAATAAAAGAAATATTTGCCACAGAGATACACAGAGGAACCTTGATTAATTATGAACATGAATAAATATTAATTTGAGAATTTATTGGATTTACTGTATAAGAAGCATACAAATAAAGATGATTTAGAAATATCTTATAACTCAGTGTAAATCAGTTTAATTCGGTGGATAAAATATGAAATTAAGTAATCATAAAATAAAGAAAGGGCAGGTACTATGTTTGATCAAAAAATATTAGAAACTTTAGGGATTAAAGATAAAAACTTTGGCTCTTCAACCGGTTTAAATTGGGGAAAGACGACTACTGAGAAGGAACTGGAAATAACCTCCCCGGTCGATGGTAAATTGATTGCGAAAGTCTATCAGGCTTCGGAAGAGGATTATAATCATGTGGTTAAAACTGCACAGGAAGCTTTCAAATACTGGCGAACAGTTCCTGCACCCAAACGCGGTGAAATTGTACGGCAAATAGGTCTGAAACTACGTGAATTTAAAGAACCTCTGGGAACACTGGTTTCCTATGAAATGGGCAAATCACTTCAGGAAGGCTGGGGCGAAGTGCAGGAAATGATTGATATTTGCGATTTTGCCGTTGGGCAGTCCCGACAATTATATGGATTCACCATGCATTCAGAACGCCCTGATCATCGTATGTATGATCAGTATCATCCATTAGGGCCTGTAGTGACGATATCGGCGTTTAATTTTCCTGTAGCTGTTTGGTCGTGGAATGCTATGATCGCGGCTGTATGCGGCGATGTGAATATCTGGAAGCCGGCATCAAAGGTTCCGTTGACTGCAATTGCAGTGCAGAACATCATTTCGGATGTATTAAAAGAAAATAAAATACCTGAAGGTGTATTCAACCTGATCATTGGTAAGGGATCTACGATTGGCGATAAGATTTTAAATGATAATCGGATTCCTCTGATCTCCTTGACAGGATCAACAAAAGTCGGTAAGCATGCCGGGGAAGTGATTGCAAAGCGTCTGGGGAAATATATTCTGGAATTGGGCGGTAATAATGCGGTCATATTGACACCAGAGGCCAATTTACCCATGGCAATTCCTGCAATTGTTTTTGGTGCGGTTGGAACAGCAGGACAGCGTTGTACTTCTACCAGACGGTTGATTATCCATGAATCCATATATGATAAAGTAAAAGATTCTCTGCTTAAAGCATATTCCGGTCTGCAAATCGGTGATCCGTTGGATCAATCCAATCATGTTGGACCATTGATTGATAAAAGCGCAGTAACAACTTTTATTGATGCGCTTAAAAAAGTACAGGAAGAAGGTGGAACCGTACTCACCGGCGGGGAAGTGTTAATGGGTGGCGGATATGAATCCGGCTGTTATGTAAGACCTGCCATCGTAGAAGCTGAAAATCACTATGAAATTGTTCAGGAAGAGACGTTTGCTCCTATTCTCTATTTAATAAAATATTCTGGCAATGTGGATGAGGCGATTGAACTGCACAACGGAGTGGTACAGGGATTGTCCTCAGCTATATTTACCAATAATCTGCTTGAGGCAGAGACATTCCTTTCTCATCGCGGTTCCGACTGCGGTATTGCCAATATCAATATCGGCACATCCGGTGCTGAAATCGGGGGTGCCTTTGGGGGTGAAAAAGAAACAGGGGGCGGGCGTGAATCCGGTTCTGATGCCTGGAAAGCATATATGCGACGTCAGACTAACACAATTAACTTTGGAACGGAATTACCTTTAGCCCAGGGTATCAAATTTGAGATTTAATTTTACTTCACACGAAGACACAAAGATATAAAGTTTTTA
>JARRPN010000033.1:2623-11730 GCA_037382875.1 Calditrichaceae bacterium
GCCCAGGGTATCAAATTTGAGATTTAATTTTAATTCACACGAAGATACAAAGATATAAAGTTTTTAAGGACTATTAAGGTATTCATTGTTAAATTTAGATTAATAAAAGGATATAAAATAGTTCAGATTGCATAACATTTTGGTGGCTTTGTGCGATAACGATTTTGTAAATACATATTTTCCGTATCTGCTCATGTGGATACGGATTTTTTATTTCAAACCTTATCAACTTTGGTCAATCCATTAGATTTTTATAATTTTTTTAAAAAAATCTTGACAATTTAATTTTATATATTATATTGGTGATCAATATATAGAGACTCAATATATAAATGATCTACATATATAAGTTAGGATTGTATATGGAAAAAATACTTGAGATTCAAAATTTAACCAAGCACTGCAATGAATCGCTGATCCTTGCCATTCTATCAAATGATAATAAACATGGTTATCAGCTTGGCTTGGAGATTGAAGAAAAAAGTGAGGGCCAGTTTAAATTTAATCATGGTACCTTGTATCCAATTTTACACAAACTGGAGAAAGACGGATTAATTAAAGGGAAGTGGAAACAGGAAAGCCAAAAAAGAAAGCGAAAATATTATAACATAACGGCCAAAGGTAAAGAACACATTCAGCAAATGATAATTGAATGGCAGTCCTTTTATAAACATTTTTTTAGCATTATGGGAGATATATCAAAATGAATCCATTCACAGATCTCTTAAAAAAGTACAGTAATAAAATCAATCTTCCCCAACCAAAGAAAGCCAGAATACTTCTGGAAATTGCTGCGGATCTAAACGATACGTATAGTTATTATCTTCAAAAAGGTGATAATGAACAAGAAGCTTATCGAAAAGCCTGTGAAAAGTTTGAACTCTCAGATGAAGTCATCAATGATTTGAATAAAGTGCATATGACGAACTTTTATCAATGGGTATTAAACACTTTGGGATTTTCACAGACCTTGTTTGAGCGTCTGATATTCGGCTTGGTAGGTATTTCAGTAATGATAATTGTTTTATACACTGCTCTTACAACGACTTTTTTTATTAATGTTAGCGTTTACACCTATCTAATCTTTGCTATACTAATTGCTGTTACAATTCTATCTCTTTTTAAAATTCATCAGCTTTATATTAAAAAGGATCATAATATTTCCAGCATAAATTCAGGGATGTCCCTTTTTAATATCTTGCTTATAGCGAATGTATTTGTGGGCATGTTCGGGTACTTTACAGAACTGTATTTTGCTGGTACAAATATGCTTTATCTTGGCCCATTCTTTCTGATAACGATGGTCGATGTAAACCTACTTCAGGACCCTATTTTAGGTTTTATGATCAGAACCTCACTTTTAATCATGGTTTGCATGTTTACAACACTTATTATAGGGATGTTTTGGTTATTGATTACAAATAAAATCAGCAGCATAGAGCAGGCTGAAGCAGAAATATTATTGGCAGAATAATTAACACAAAGGAGTTTAATATGTTAACATTTTTTCAAGAAGGTGGTATTTTTATGTGGCCTCTGACAGCCATAGTTCTCATCATAATTTATCTTTCGGTAAGAGTCGCGATCGAGCTATTTAGCACAGATAGTCCAAATCCCGAAAAGATGAAACTTAGTATTAATACAATTCTTTTCTGGGGAGCTACGAGTGTTGTTTTAGGTATTTTTGCACATTTTACAGGCGTCTATCTTGCAATGGAAGCTATCAGACGTGCTCATGATATATCACCGGCCATTGTTGCACAAGGCTATGCTATGTCTTTGATTACAGTGTTAACGGGATTATTTATTTTCCTGATATCTTCTATGATCTGGTTGGCATTAAGGTGGAAATATAAAAAACTCTTAAAAATGATTTAAAATGAGCCTTAATTAAAGGAATTAACTTGTTATATCGGGGTTACAATGAAATCCATAATACTATTAATTGCAGCTATATCCGTTCTTTTGCAGTTTGCTGTTAGTTTGGGCAGATCAAACCATGAAATTGAAGGCTTATGGATAACAACTAAAGAAACATCCTCTCTCTTTGAGCCGTGGGCAAGTCAAGTTGCATTGATAATCAGAAGAGATAGTACTGAATTAATGACAGCTCGCGCTTATTTCTTAAAGGATGACGAGTCCAGAACTGAATGGAAGTTTATTAATGTAGAATATGATTCTCTTGCAATTAGAATTACCCTGCTTGATTCGGATTTAGATACATTAAAATTCAGTCTTGACGCTGATAATGAAATTCTTAAAGGCACGGCTCACATGCAGAATAAAATCCAAAAGCCATTAACTTTTATTCGAGCCGACAAAAATCTTGAAATCAGATTACTCTATCCCAGAATTCCGGATAAAAATGGAAAGATTACTTATTCGTACAAAAAACCTGAACAAATTGATGACGGTCTGAAAACCGCCTCCATTTATGATAAAAATATAAACTCTGAAGCACTTATAAATCTTGTAAAAGAGATTATTAATCAGAAGTATGGACGAATTGAATCCTTGTTAATATTGAAGGATAATATGCTTATTGTTGAAGAATATTTTTATGGTTTTAATCGAACTCAAACTCATAATATACACTCATGTACTAAAAGTGTGACATCTTTGTTGGTGGGTATGGTTTTGGATCGACATAAAAAGATACACATTGACCAACATTTATTCAGTTTTTTTCCGCAATATGATTCCCTGAAAACAGAAGATAAAGCGCAAATTACCCTAAAAAACGTTTTAACTATGACAACCGGAATTCAGGACCATAAAGGTCCTCCGGAAAAGGATAGACCAGACGATCCATTCCGGTATGTTCTTAGTAAATCGTTGACAACTAAGCCTGGTAAGGTATTTAAATACAGCAATGAGTCCACAGATCTTCTCAGTGGTGTTATATATTCAGTTGAGGGGAAAAGAGCGGATGAATTTGCTAAAGAACATCTCTTTGGTCCCCTGGGTATTCACAAGTATTTCTGGGAAATCGAAGATGGAATTGTCCACTGCCATAGCGATCTTCACCTTCTTTCCAGAGATATGGCTAAGATTGGTTTATTGGTTCTCAATGATGGAAAATGGCAAAATAATCAAATCGTTTCAAAAGAGTGGATATGTGAATCTACCAGGCCACATGCTAAAGAGAGTGAATTCTATGATTATGGCTACCTATGGTGGAATCATTCCAAAAATAATTTACAATGGTGGAAAGAACCTAATGCTTCATCACCTAAAGAGCACAATCTGGTTACTGCATTGGGTTTTGGCGGTCAGTATATCATGATAATCAGAGATTTAAATCTAGTGATTGTAACAACAGCCTCGGATTATGATGACGGTCATATAGCACGAAGTAAAATTCCGATGGCCATTGAAGAGGTTATTCCAATTTTTGAAGAATCAGAATATAAAGAAAAGGAATAGGATTTACTTTTTTAAATGATTGGTATAATTAGCAAATCTCCGCTAAAAAATGGAAATGGCAGCTATTAACGAGACACCCTTATACCATATTGTATAGAATAAATTCAAAACAATAAACTTCTGTCAAGTGATCGAATATTCAATTTATTAAAGGGCTCCATTATGCATATAAGAAATGTATTTCTTTCAACAGCGTTGATAGTAATCTCCTTCAATATGAGTTTTAATCAGAACATCAGCTATGCTACGGATATCGAAGGATTGTGGAAATCAACTGATGAAGCATCTTCTTTGTTTGCGCCCGGGGCAGATAAAGTTGCTTTGTTGATCAAAAGAGATAGTACTAAAATACTGACAGCCCGCGGTTTTTTCTTAAAGAACAACGAGTTCAAATTTGAATGGGAGTTTAATCATGTACAATATGATAGTATTGCACAAAGGATTTCTATACTCGATTCGGATTTAGATACTTTAATATGCAGCCTGGATGCTAAAAATGGCATACTTAAAGGAGAGATCAACAATGAAGTTTCATTAAATTTTGTTCGTGCCGGTAAAAATCTTGAAATCAGGTTATTTCACCCGCGAATTCCGGATAGAAGCGGTCAGATCAGTTATAGATATGAGAAGCCTGTACAAATTGAGGATGGCTTAAAAACAGAATCTATCTATAGTAATTCAATTGATCCTTCATTAATTTCAAATCTGATAAGAGAAGTTATTGATCAGAAATATGGCAGTATAAAATCACTTCTAATACTCAAGGATAACAAACTTGTAATAGAAGAATATTTTTATGGCTACAATCGAGATGATCTGCAACAAATTCGTTCATGCACTAAAAGCATTACTTCAATACTTTTCGGAATCGCGTTAGATCATCATAAAGATGTGCGTACCGACCAATCTATCTTTACGTTTTTTCCAAAATATAATTCACTGAAATGTGAAGGAAGAGAGAAGATCAAGTTAGAACATGTTTTAACAATGATGGCAGGATTTCAATGGGATGATATTCCCTCGGAGATGTTTAAAGCCGATGATTGTTTTCATTTTATACTTAGCAGGCCGCTTGAAACCGAACCTGGAGAGAAGTTTATATATAACAGTGGTTGTTCAATTCTTTTAGGCGGAATAATAAGCTCTCTTGAAAAAGAAAAGACTCGAGTATTTGCTGAGAATAAACTGTTTAAGCCACTGGGGATCAATGATTATATTTGGGAAACTCATAAAGATGGTACGTTACAATGTGGAAGTGGACTCAGTTTACGACCAAGAGACATGGTGAAAATCGGATTATTGGTTCTTAACGATGGGAAGTGGCAGGATAAACAGATTGTTTCCAAAGAGTGGATTCGCGAATCCACTAAACCGCATGTGCCTGAAAGTAAATTCTTTGACTATGGCTATCAATGGTGGCATCATTCCAAAAATAATTTACAATGGTGGAAAGAACCCAATGCCGCATCACCTAAAGAACATGATTTAATCACTGCACTTGGCCATGGAGGGCAATATATCATGATTATCCGTGATTTAGACCTGGTAATAGTCACAACGGCATCTGATTTTGAGAACGGACATATAGCACGAAGTAAAATTCCAATGGCCATTGAAAAAATCATTCCAATTTTTGAAGGTGACCGATTATAATACACAGGATATTAGTATGATATAACATTTTGCTCAAGCCGGAGCGAGAAGAAAATAGAATGGTTATTAATAAAATCTTATCTTTCTTTTCAAATTAATATGAAAATAACTATTTCTGATAAATTTATAATATACCGGATATTCTAAAAATCCAATTCCAAAATGTACAGGCCTTTTTTTCTATATCCCTATATACTTTTTCAATTTTGCTTTAAATAAGCTATTCCCAGTTAAATATTTTTTATCATATTATTTTTGGTATCTAATAAAAAAGAAGTTTAAATTTTCAGCCATACATACAATGCTGTATGCGGTAATTATCATAGGTAACAAATTATTAGTAATTCACACCAAATACACTGATAATATATTAAACTTCAATAAATAATAATGAGTTCTAATAGTAATAGTTTATCTTTAAAAAGAATTTTTATTTTTTGGATCCCTTTAGCCGCCACATGGCTGATGATGGCCTTTGAAGGACCCTTTATCGCAAGTGTCATTGCACGGTTGGCAGAGCCCAAAAACAATCTTGCAGCATATTGGGTGACCTATGCCATCGCTCTGATTGTGGAAGGTCCGGTCATCATGATGTTAAGTGCTTCTACAGCATTGGTAAAAAGCTATGCTTCATTTATTAAGCTGAGGAATTTCACTTTTGTATTAAATGGTATACTTACCGTTATTATGCTGGTAATTCTTATTCCACCTGTATTTGATTTAATTTCTCTTAGCATCCTAAACCTTTCCGGTGAGGTTGCTGATCTAACCTATTATGCACTGATCATATTGTTACCCTGGCCTGGTGCAATCGGATATAGACGTTTTTACCAGGGTATATTAATACGGAATAATTCAACCCGTAAAGTGGCGTACGGTACGGTTATCCGGCTGTTTTCCATGACAGTCACTGCTTTACTGTTATTTCATTTTAAAGTTTATGGCGCATGGGTTGGAGCGGCTGCTCTCAGTGTAGCGGTTACTATGGAAGCAATCGCCAGCCGGATTATGGTCCATTCAACACTAAAGAAAATAAAATCATCAATTCCGGATCATAATCAAGAAGATTTAAGCTATAGGGAAATATCAAAATTCTATTATCCACTGGCGCTTACATCCATGATTGGACTGGCTGTTCATCCTTTGGTAACCTTCTTTTTGGGACAAAGCCGGTTTGCCCTGGAATCGCTTGCAGTCATGCCGGTGATTCATTCATTAATATTTATTTTTAGAAGTATGGGATTGTCCTATCTGGAGGTTGCAATTACATTTCTTGGAGATAAATTTGAAAATTATGGTCAGGTAAGAAAATTTGCAGTAATATTGGCAATCTTTGTTTTTATATGCATTTGTCTGATCGCTTTTACACCATTTTCAGATTTTTGGTTTAAAATAGTATCAGGATTAAGTAATGAATTGGCCGATTTTTCATTAATGCCAACGAGACTATTGGTGATAATGCCGGTACTAACCGTTGTTTTAGCCATGCAGCGTGCAATACTGGTTAATGGCAAAAGAACAGGCCCTATAACTATTGCTACAATCAGTGAAGTTATAAGCATAATTATTGTATTATTCATATCTGTAAAATTTTTCGATACGATTGGGGCAATTGCAGCAGCTTATGCATTGGTGCTCGGCCGGCTTATCGCAAATGGATTTCTTACGTTAAAGGTTCGAAAAGTAGTAAAAAAATATGTCTAAATAAAAGTTTTTACTATATTTTAATTTTACATTTAAAGAGATTTTGATATATTCTTACTTTTAAATAATAACAACAACCTATGGTATAGAAATGAATGAAAATGAAATAAAACCTTCAACAAATTTTATCCGTACAATCATTGATGAAGATTTAAAAACCAATAAATATGAGGGACGTGTACATACACGTTTTCCACCAGAACCCAATGGTTACCTGCATATAGGACATGCAAAGTCTATTTGCCTTAATTTCGGGATAGCATTGGATTATGATGGAAAATGTAATCTTCGTTTTGATGATACCAATCCGGTTAAAGAAGAAGATGAGTATGTTAATTCAATCATAGAGGATGTGCGTTGGCTGGGTTTTGACTGGGGTGAGAAAGTACTTTATGCCTCCGATTATTTCGATCAAATGTACGAATACGCAGTGCAGCTGATTAAGAAGGGCAAAGCTTATGTGGATGATCTGACTGCCGATGAAATTCGTGAGTATCGTGGTACACTGAAAGAGCCTGGTAAGGAAAGTCCATATCGGGATCGTTCCATTGAAGAAAACCTGGAATTGTTTGAAAAAATGCGCAATGGTGATTTACCGGATGGCAGCCGTGTATTGCGTGCAAAAATTGATATGAAATCCGGTAATTTAAATATGCGTGATCCTGTGATGTACCGGATACTTCATGCATCCCATCACCGGACTGGTGACAAATGGTGTATCTATCCCATGTATGACTGGGCCCATGGCCTGGAAGACTCTATAGAAGGGATTACTCATTCCATCTGTACGCTTGAGTTTGAAGATCATCGTCCTTTATATGATTGGTATCTTGATGAGTTAGGTGCGTATCATCCACAACAAATCGAATTTGCCCGTTTAAATTTGAATTACACGGTGATGAGTAAACGCAAATTACTCCAGTTGGTTAAAGAAAAACATGTGAATGGCTGGAATGATCCGAGAATGCCGACCATTTCCGGAATGCGTCGTCGCGGCTATACACCGGAAGCGATCCGTGATTTTGCTGATCGTGTTGGTGTAGCAAAAGCAAACAGTACAGCAGATATTGCACTGCTTGAACATTGCCTGAGGGAAGATTTGAATAAACGAGCCCAGCGAGTGATGGCTGTTCTTAAACCGATTAAAGTTATTATTACCAATTATCCGGAAGATAAAATTGAAGAACTGGAAGCGGATAATAATCCGGAAGATGATAGCGCCGGAACCCGTAAGATACATTTCAGTAGGGAAATATATATTGAAGAAAACGATTTTCGTGAAGAAGCCCCCAAAAAATATTTTCGCCTGGCCCCGGGCAAAGAAGTGCGTTTAAAGCACGCCTATTACATTACCTGCGAAAAAGTAATTAAGGATGAGAAGACCGGTAAAATAAAAGAACTGCATTGTACTTACGATCCAAAAAGCAAAGGCGGCTGGACAGACGACGGCAGGAAAGTAAGAGGCACACTTCATTGGGTGTCAGCAGAACATGCTGTATATGCAGAGGTTCGGTTATATGAGCATTTGTTTGTTAAAGAATTTCCTGAAGACAATCCGGATGGCGCTACATTTATCGATCAAATAACTCCAGAATCACTGGTGATACTAAAAGACTGTATGGTTGAACCGGGACTGAAAAAGGCTGAGCTGGGTGATCGTTACCAGTTTTTACGAAATGGATATTTCTGTCTTGATCCTGATTCAAGTGAGGATAAACTGGTATTTAATAGAACGGTGTCATTACGGGATACCTGGGCTAAGATAGAGAAAAAACTGGGTAGTTGATAAAAGCAGTTTTATAGATTGATAAATAACGGAGAAGGATTATCCCTTGCTCCGTTTTTTATTTTATAATATTTTATTTTCTAGAAACTAAGGTAGCTGCCCGCTGAGCTGTTGGTAAAATCAAGATTTCTCCAATCTGCACATGCGGCGGTCTGCTAACAATAAATAACACAGCATCTGCAATATCTTCTGCTGTTAAGGGTTGCATTCCTTTGTATACATTGTTTGCCTTTTCTTCATCGCCATGGAAACGGACAATGCTAAACTCTGTCTCTACCAATCCCGGATCTACAGTAGATACCCTGATGGATGTATCAATTAAATCCATCCGTAAACCTTTTGTTATGGCGTCTACAGCGTGTTTGGTTCCGCAATAGACATTGCCGTTGGGATAAGCTTCATGCCCGGCGATAGAGCCAATGTTTACGATATCGCCTCGACCGCGTTCAACCATGCCGGGTACAATTTGCCGGGTAATATATAATAATCCCTTGATATTGGTATCAATCATCTTTTCCCAGTCCTCGATATCGCCTTC
>JARRPN010000034.1:0-18451 GCA_037382875.1 Calditrichaceae bacterium
TAGAATCAGCAAGGCTAATAGGCTGGCCAGATGGCAAACTGGTATTTGAGCATTGTCCGCTTAGTGAATTTATAAATGAGATTGAAAGACAATATAATATCAAGATAGACATCCAAAACCAAAATGAGAAAAATCTGGAATTAACAGGAACATTTGACAACCTGAGTATAGATCAGGTTATATCGTCTGTCTGCATTACTTTCAATCTTGAATATTACCAAATCAATCAAAATAAGTATGTAATTCGTTAACACTAAAATATGAAAAGAATACTCAAAAAAATATTATCCTTATTTCTGATCGCTAGCCTGGGAACAGGTTTGGTCTATGCAAATGATACTAAGCTTGAATTCAAGAATACAGAGTTAGTAAATGTTCTAAGAGAAATAAGCAAATTTTACTCTGTTAATTTAATCTATAGCGATGAACTCGTTAAGGATAAAAAAGTTACATTCAGTTTAAATTCACAAAATTCAGATATGGCTATTCAACAGCTAATAAATTCATTTGATCTGGCTTTTAAAAAAGTAAATGAAAATACCTATGTGCTTTACTACAAGGCACTTGTAAAATCAGATATAAAGAATAAAACTATAAATCAAAATTACAATAAGAGAACACCCGTGTTGACGCCACCCAAAGCAATTTCAAATATCCAATTCCCATATCCGAAAATGGCCAGGGATAGTGGATTTGAGGGTTCCGTTGATATGAAAATTTTGATCAATGAAAATGGTAAGGTGGAATCCGTCAAAATTCAAAAATCCTCAAATTCGATTATTCTTGATAAAGCCGCTGTGGAATATACAAAACTAATTAAGTTTAAACCTGCCCTAAGGGACAGTCAATATATTTCGGTTTGGAGCACGTGGAAGGTTATTTTTGACCTGGTACCTTCAGACACGTCCTATTCCGAAGTTGTTTTTAAAACTATTAATGAGTGATTAGGAGGACTATAAAATGATAAAGGGAAAAATTATCATTGTATTAATTGCTTTATTCATAGTTGGGTGCAGTTCAACCCATATAGTGAGTATGGATAAAAATATTATTGCGCCTAAATTAATCGACAAGCCATTATTTATTTACCCTCATAGTGCTCAGGTAAATAATCATGCGGGTAAAGTATATTTAATACTTAAAATTAATAAATTGGGAAAGGTTGAATCCGTAATTCTGGACAAATCCTCCGGTTATGGCATACTGGATGAATCAGCCATTGCATCTGTAAAACAATTTAAATATAAACCGGCTGAATTGAATGGACAACCAATTGATTTTTATCTTAAACAAACAGTCGATTATGATTTACTCGAAAATCCTGATCTTGCAAAAAAATACGTCAATAAGGTGAAGGATTTGAAGAAAAAAATTGAATATGCATCACCAGAAAAACAAATAGAATTACAGAAAAAATTGTTATCGTTATATAAAGATTTCATTAGCTCAAATATGGATTTTGTTGTTTTTAATAAAAATATCGGAGAATTTGTTGCTGAAAATTCGTATTCAAGATGGAATGATGCATCCGAGGATTGGCCTTTGCATTTTGTCGTATTCGACGATTTCCAAAAATCTTATCCTAATTCATCAGTAATTGATGATGCAAGAAAGCTTATGTTTGAGTATTTGAAAAAAGACTATGAAACAGCTAAGGTTGTTTTAAATACAAATCGAATATTTTAAACGAAATTAATATGAAAGACGAAAATTATTGTTAAAAATTAGTGCAACAAAAAAAGCTCTAAATGAGAGTAATCCTTCGGATCATGAATATGATGACAAAGAGCTGGTTGATAATATAAAGAATTCATCTTCAAAATCATTCCAACTGATTTTTATGAAATATTATGACACTCTCTATCGATTTATCTGGATGCGTACTTATGACAGGGAAGTTGCCCGTGATTTATTGCAGGATGTTTTTATCCGGGTCTGGAATAGCCGCCATCGATTGGATAAAAATAAATCATTTAAAGCTTATCTCTATCAAATATCTAATAATCTAATTATCGATATGGTTCGCAAAAATAAAACCAAAGAAAAAATAATGGAAATCAATAAAACTCTCAATTATTATGATTCTGAAGAACAATATTATACCAATATCGATATTCAAAATGCTATTAATTTGTTGCCTGAAAAGTTAAAAACTGTAGTTATACTGAGTCGTTTTGAGGGATTGAATTATATGGAAATCGCTGAAATCTGCCAAGTTTCTTTCCAGACTGTTTCATATAGACTCAATAAAGCATTAAAACTGATGAATAAATATTTATCTGAGAAATAATCTGCTTTCTTTATTTAGCTGTATAAAATTCTTACTAATAACTTGAGGCATCCAGTTTTACCTTACCCCTGAAAATCCAGTAAATGCTGACTGTATAAGCCAATACAAATGGAATACCAATTATAGCTATCGTCAACATGATACCTAAGGTTTTTTGGGAAGATGCGGCATTATAAATATTTAAACTAAATTCTGGATTCGGATTAGATAAGACAAGATTGGGGAATATGCCAATAGCAAATAACATCATTGCTGAAACAATCGTTGCAGCAGAAGACATAAATGCCCGGAATTCCCTTTCATGATGAATCTCACGTGGTATATTGGCAATAGCCAACATATTTAGAATAGCGACAATAAATAGAAATGGATAATCTACAAAATGCTGAACCATTTTGGGATAGTAAATTAATGTTGCATTTGTGATGGTTACATAAGCAATCACAAAAAATATAATGGTATTATTGATCCACCCTTTTAGTGTATTTTGTAATTTTCCATCTGTTTTCATGGTCACGTAAATGGTACCATGCATCATAAATAGTGCGACTGTGGTTATTCCCACCATTATGGTGTAGGGATTAATCAGATCCCAAAAATTACCAGCAAATTCTTTATCTGCGCCAAGTGGGATTCCCGTTACAATATTCCCCAGGGCCACACCCATCAGAAAAGCGATTAGAATACTGGAAATACTGAAAGCCCTGTCCCACCAATTACGCCACCAGGACATAGATTGTTTACTACGAAATTCTATGGCAACCGCTCGAAAAATCAATACAAATATCAGCAGCATAAAAGCGGTGTAGAATCCCGAAAAAACAGTAGCATATACATGAGGAAATGCTGCGAACAAAGCACCACCACCTGTAACCAGCCATACTTCATTGCCATCCCAGACTGGCCCAATCGAATTTAAAACCATACGGCGATTTTCATCTCCTTTAACAAATAAAAATATAGAACCGACGCCCAGATCAAAGCCATCCAGTATAGCATATCCGCTTAAAAGAACACCAATTAGAATAAACCAGATTGTATTTAAATCAAATGTAAAATCCATATCACTACCTGTTAATTTTAATTAAAAATATGTTTCTGTTGAGGGTACATTTCCGCAGTCTCATCAGCATGTTCCGGACCTTTTTTAATTTTTTCATTAAGCAGATAAATAAAAAGCACAAATAATAAGGAATAGATTAATAAAAATAAAATCAAAGAAAACCAGATCTGGCCGGCTTCAACAGCTTTAGATAATCCTTCCGAAGTTTTTAGCAAACCATATACAATCCATGGCTGGCGTCCGACTTCAGCAGAAATCCAGCCAAGTTGATTGGCAATTTGGGGTAACAGAACAGAAACTATTAAAACATACAGATACCATTTTGTATTGAATAACTTTTTACGCCACCATAAAAATAATCCTAATATGCTAATACCTATCAATGTAAATCCGATAGCCACCATCAAATGATAGGTTTGGAAAACCAGATTCACCGGAGGCCTGTCCTCAGATTTAAATGCGTTCAAACCGGTAACCTGATAATTTGTATCACCAGAAATTAAATAGCTAAGCATATTGGGAATAGCGACACTAAAACGAACTTCCTGCTGATCATCATTTACCCAGCCAAACAGATATAATGGAGCTACAGCAGAGGAATCATAATGGGCTTCAAAGGCCGCCAGTTTTGCCGGCTGGTTCTTGCTAATTCCAACTGCACTTTGATGACCAGTAAAAAGTTGAAACAAAGAAGCGAAAATAGCCAGACTTAAACCAATTTTAAGAGCCTTTTGAGACAGCTCAATATGGCGTTTTTTAATCAAATAATATGCACTTACGCTCAGGACCAAAAACGCACCTGCCTGCCAGCAGCCGGATAGCGTATGACCCAGACGATCCATTGAGGATGGATTAAAGATCATCGCCCAGAAGTCTGTAATTTCCGCTCTTGCTGAAAGCCCCTCTCCAACTACATGATAACCGGCCGGTGTCTGCTGCCAGGAATTGGCTACAACAATCCAGACTGCGCTCATCATTGAGCCAAATGAAACCATTATAGTTGATAAAAAATGTATTTTGGGACTCACCTTATTCCAGCCGAAAACGAGAACAGCCAGAAAACCGGATTCCAGAAAGAAAGCAAAAATGCCTTCAGCTGCCAAAGCGCTGCCGAAGATATCACCGACATAGCGGGAATAGGTTGCCCAGTTTGTTCCGAACTCAAATTCCATTACGATGCCAGTCGCTACACCGACCGCAAACATAAGGGCAAATATCTTGACCCAGAATTTGGTCATTTGCTGATAGACTTCATTTTTTGTTTTGAGATACATGCCTTCCATCATTACCAGCAGAACGCCAAGTCCTATACTCAAAGGCGGATATATATAATGAAATGCAATCGTTACTGCAAATTGAAGTCTTGCTAATATTTCAACATCCATTTGGTTTCTCTATATTAATTGGATTTAGATTTTTATTAACTGAAAGAGCAACTTAAGCATGTACTGTTTTTATCTCAAATTGAAAATTTTACTGCCACAAAAGGCATAAAATTAGAAAGTTCCAGTTTATAAAGAAACGGATAGAATATATTATTATCTTCTATATTCTAACTTCTATCATCTTTATTTTTGCGTCTCAATTCTTCAATAGATAGCAGGATCATTTCGTTCGTTGCAGGTAGTGAAAACTCCGGTTCGATACGATGATCAGCTACCGCAGAGATTGCATCTTTTATAGCTAGCCAGGCCGAGAGTGCCAGCATAAATGGTGGCTCACCGACGGCTTTACTTTTGCGGATGGTCGATGGATTAGGAACATCTTCCATAAAGTTACAACGAAAATCAATCGGAATATCCTGAATAGATGGGATTTTGTAAGTATCCGGCGAGTGGTTCAACAGGTTTCCTTTTTTATCCCATTTGCACTCTTCGGTTGTGCACCAGCCTACGCCCTGAATAAATCCACCCTGCACCTGCCCCATATCAATGGCTGGATTAAGAGAGTCACCCACATCATGCAGAATATCGGTACGCAGTATTTTGTGATAACCGGTTAAGGTATCAAGCAGCACTTCGGATACTGCCATACCAAAGGCATAATAATGGAAAGGCTTACCCTTGCCCTTTTCCCTGTCAAAATGAATATCAGGCGTACGATAATAACCTGTCGCACTCAGAGGTACCTGTTTGAGATAACACATATTTACTGCTTCAATAAAATCTATTCTTCGTGTAGGATTTTCAGAATCATAAATATAATTATCCTCAAAGCATATATCCTTTGTCTGTGATGTTATATTTTCGCCATTGTTATTGAAATAATCTACTATAAATGGAATCATTCGTGATTTTAGTTTATCAATCGCATTTTTTACTGCCATCCCGTTAAGGTCACTTCCCGAAGATGCTGCTGTTGCAGAGGTGTTTGGAACTTTTGATGTATCTGTTGAAGTTAGTTTAATTTTTTCCAGACTAACACCTAATTCTGCAGCAGCAATCTGTTGAATTTTGGTATGCAATCCCTGACCCATTTCCGTTCCGCCGTGATTAACTAAAACAGTACCATCCTGATATATATTTACCAAAGCACCAGCCTGGTTTAGGAACGAGGTAGTAAATGAGATGCCGAATTTTACAGGCGTCAAAGCCATGCCTCTCTTTTTGAACTCATTTTCTGAATTGAATTCATTTATATCCTGACGGCGTTTGAGATATTCCGACGAATGTAAAATACGATCAAACATTATCTTTAAATGATTATTTTCTACCTTCTGATCATAATGAGTTAGATTACGATCATCAATGCCATAAAAATTTCGCCGGCGAATTTCAGCTGCATCCATTTTTAAATATCGTGCAATACGATCCACAATGGTTTCGATAGCCGCCATACCCTGGGGGCCGCCAAATCCCCGAAAAGCTGTATTGGAAGGCTGATTGGTCTTCCAGACACGACCAATCACCCTTAGGTTAGGGATGTAGTAAGCATTGTCTACATGAAAAAGTGCTCTCTCAAGTATGGCAAAGGATAAATCGGTTGCCATACCTCCATTGGCATTTAAGTCCAGATTAACAGCTGTAAGCTTACCTTTATTGTCAAATCCTACATCATAGTTGATTAGATATGGATGCCGTTTCCCTGTCATGATTTGGTCATCATCTCGGAATAGGCGGATTTTAACCGGTCGACCGGTTGTCTTTGCTAACAATGCTGACCAGGCAGCTACATGATTAGCCTGTGTTTCCTTACCGCCAAAAGCGCCTCCTCACCGGGAATACAAACCGCTGCATGGGTTTCCAGATACCAATGTTCTTGAGCGCCGGTATTCAGTAAGCCACTGATCTGATGTTTACAGTTTTTCAAGGCTTTATCAACGTGGCCAGTTTCAATTTTTCGTTCGGGTCCTAAAAGACTGTTTTTAGCCATTGCCTGCTCGATTGACAGGATAGCTTCCATAGGCTCATATTCAATTTGGATTAATTTTTCCGCATCTCTGCATGTCTCTTCCGATTCTGCGGCAATCAGGAATACAGCCTGACCGATACAGTATACTTCATCTTCAGCCAGACAAAGTTCATCTTGGACAACCGGACCCATTTGGTTTTCACCTGGTACATCCCGATTGCTAAGTATTGCGTGTACACCGGGCAAATTGCGAGCTTCTTCTAAATTAAATGATTTTATTTTAGCATGGGCATGAGAGCTATATACAACTTTGCCGATTAAAAGCTGATCGTTAATCAGCATATCATCTACATACACCGCCTCACCGGTTACATGTTTATGCGCACTTTCATGAGGGATAGTTTTGTTATTCATCCATCGTCCTAATAATTATTACAAAAAGTTAAAAACCTTTTTGATGCTGGATACTTGATACTGGATTCATGATAATTGTAAAATCCATAATTTATTTTTCACTGATGTGTTGTATTTGAACAGACTGAATAAATTTATTTATCATTTTTCCTAAATTTTCCAATCGATCATGCAAATCGTTAAATAACTCGGTATTGTTTATAGATTTAGTTTCGAATAATGTTTCAAGATGATCAAGGGTCTCGTCATTTGATGCTTGTGCAAAAAACAAAAAACGGATAAAATCCTGTTTATAATTTCTTCTACCATAACCTTCAACTATTGAAGATTTTACTGACTTAATAGACCGACGAATTTAGCTGCCTTCTTCAAACAACTCAAACTTAGGAAGATTCTTTTGAGTCATATTGTGAATATCAATAACTAGGCTACGAGCCTCCTGCCATATTTGCAATTTCTTATAGCTCAACCACTCCCCATTTGAATGTTTTTTATCCAGAATCCAGTATCAAGTATCAAGTATCAAGTATCAAGTATCTAAAGATTCACTATAAAATTTCAATAACAAATTTTTCGTTGCGATTCTTCTAAATTCTTTACCCGATCTGGCATCTGAGATAGGTGTAAATTCTGCTCCTAAAACGGACATTGCCTGTTCAACAATTTCTCTTGTCCAGGATTTACCCTGCAGAAATTTTTCTGTTTTTTCCGCATGTTTGGTCATCTTGGCCATACCGCCAAAGATCATATTTATATCACGAACCTTATTATTTTTATCCAGGCTCAGATTAAACGCCACACTAACAGTGGAAATATCCAGATCTTTTCGTTTTGAAACTTTATAGAATTTAATAATCGATTCCTTTTTCGGTTTTGGAAGTTTTATCCCTTTTATTATTTCACCTTTTTTTAATACCGTTTTTCGATAACCGCAAATAAAATCATCAACCGAAACCGTCCTTGCACCAGTATCCGACAAAACCACCACATCTGCATCGTAGGCAGCCAAAACCGGGGCCAGGTCACCAATCGGAGAAGCGGTACCGAGATTTCCACCTATAGTAGCCATTTCGCGGATCTGCTTTGAACCGAATACAGAACAGGCATCATAAACAGCCGGAAACCATTCTTTCGTTACATCCATTAACTGATTTAATGTAACTGCACAGCCAAAATAGATATGATCTATTGATTTTCTGATGACATGTAACTCATCAATTTGTATTGTGTCAATTATCGATGGAATCAGTTCATGTTTTTTTGTAACACGGAGAGCAATATCAGTAGCACCATTTATAATGAGAGCATCTGTATTTTGATTCTTAATTTCCAGCAATTCTTCCGTGGTCATGGGCATAAAATATTTTTGACGATCCGTTTCAATCTTCAAAGATTCTTGATTAAGGTTTTTCAGCCTGTCAATAATATTTTTTTCTATTCTGGAAAAATGATCCGGTTCTCTATTCTTAAGAGCATATTCAGCAGCCTCAATAATTGGCTGATACCCGGTACAACGGCAAAGATTACCGGTTAACGCATCATCGATCATTGCACGGGAATGGGGCAAATTGCTTTTATATAAAGCAAACATGGACATTATAAACCCGGGGGTACAAAAGCCACACTGACTGCCATGGTAATCTACCATAGCCTGTTGTACCGGATGCAGAGAGCCATTAGGATTCTTAATATTCTCAACGGTAATCAACCACTTACCATGAAGTTTCGGCAAAAAAATCAGGCAGGAGTTCACGGCTCGATAGATTAATTTATTTTTCTCATCCAATTCAGCAATTACAACGGTACAAGCACCACAATCCCCTTCTGCACAACCCTCTTTAACACCTTTGTGATTAGGTAGACTTCTTAAATAATTAAGAACTGTTGTCGTCGGTTTGAGTTTTGATTCCTTGGATAAATCAATTTGAACAAGTTTTTCATCAAGAATAAATGATATGGATGAATTCATGCATAGTCCAATAATTTTTTAGATAAAATATATTAATATCTAAATTAAAATCAATAACTTAAACCTTTTAATTCGATTTTTTTCAGCTTGAAACATCCTAGCATTTACATCGTAATTTGACTATCAATGCATAAGAAATGCAGATTAAATAGAATTTTTTTATTATATTTAGCTGTTTCAGGATTGAATACCCCAATAATTCAGTGATGATTAAAATTGGAAACATTTGTTACAGTGCTTTCAAAAACTTACAAAGAAATTATTCTTCATTTTATAATAATTAAACTTATGAAAGGAATTGTGATGGGTAAATTTATTTTATCTTTATTAATGGTCGTATTCTTCAGTTTATCTGCAGTTCAGGCTGAATCATTTTTAATGCGTTATGCTGATGTTTCTGCCGATAACATCGTCTTTACTTATGAAAACGACTTGTGGCTGGTTTCTATCAATGGCGGCAAAGCCAAACGCATTACCCGCAGTGATGGTTCCGAAGTATTTGCCAAATTCAGTCCGGATGGTAAAATGCTGGCGTTCACAGCCAATTATGATGGGGGATCTGATGTATATATTATGGATGTTGACGGCGGTATCCCCAAAAGGTTAACTTATCATCCGGCTCAGGATCTTGTTTTAGACTGGTTCCCAGATGGTAAACATATTCTCTTTCGTTCACGTCGGGAATGGCCTTATCGCGCTGATATGTTATACAAGGTTTCGATTGATGGCAGCATGCCGGAAAAATTACCAGTCGATCGGGCTGGATTAGCCAGTTTATCACCGGATGGAAAGATGCTGGCATATAACAGAATATCCCGCGAATTCCGTAACTGGAAACGGCACCAGGGCGGCACAGCACAGAATATTTGGGTCGGTAGTCTGACCAAAATGGATTATCAGCCTATTACAGATTTTATTGGTACTGATAATTTCCCAATGTGGTACAAAGATCAAATATATTTTACCTCTGATCGGGAAGACGGAACACTCAATATCTACAAAATTAATCCGGCAACCAAAGAAATAAAACGTCTGACCAGATATAATGATTATGATGTAAAACTACCTTCCTTAGGTGATAAATATATCGTTTTCCAGAATGCGGCTCAGCTTTATTTACTGGATCTGGAGAATGAAACAGCCCAGCCTAAAAAGGTGAATATCGAAATTCCTACCGATGGAACCATCCTACGCGAAGATTATATTGATGCATCAGATTTTACCGGAGCATTTGGATTATCGCCATCCGGTACACGCGCTTTGATTGAAATGCGTGGCGAAATTATTAGTCTACCGGCCGAAGAAGGTGTAATTTATAATCTCAGTCAGGCATCCGGATCAAGGGAGAAAAATCCAGCCTGGTCACCCGATGGTAAAAAAGTAATTTTTTTGTCGGATAAAAGCGGTGAAGAAGAACTCTATCTGGTTGAACCTGATGGTGGACAATGGAAACAATTGACCAAAGGTAATATGGGATACAAAATGCAGCCGGTCTGGTCGCCTGATAGTAAGTATCTTATTTATCATGACAAATTTATGAAGCTCAATCTGGTGGATGCAGCTTCAGGTAATGTGACCGTTATTGATCAGAGTGAATTTGATGATGCCTGGGAACGCTGGGGTATTCAGGATTATGGCTGGTCCCCTGACAGCCGCTGGGTAACGTACAGCAAAATGGAAGTCAACATGAATGAATCAATATTCATTTATTCCATTCAGAATAAAAAAACCTACCGGATTACCAGTGACATGACCCAAGACTGGAGTCCATCTTTTAGTGATGACGGCAAATATCTTTTCTTTTTATCCAATCGCACCTATGAACCAGTGATGGGTTTTGTTGATCAGAATCATATATTCCTGGATATGGCCAAACCATATATTCTCATTTTAAAAGATGGTGATCTTTCACCATTTCAACCAAAAAATGATATTGAAGGTGCTGAAGAAAATAAAAGTGACTCACGTGCAGATAATGTTGTGATTAGCCCGCTGAGTAATTTTGAAAATCGGCTGGTTGTGGCACCGGTTAAAGCCGGCAATCTTTTCAGATTGGAAGCCATTGATGGTGGATTTGTTTTTCTAAAAAAGTCGGAAAATGAGTTTCTCAAATATCAAACCGTGACCGATAATAACCGCGGAACAAATCTCGATCTTTATAAATTCGATTTAAAATCTGGAAAAGATAAACAACTCATGAATGGCATAAGCCAGTATCATTTATCAGCTGATGGGAAAAAACTAATATACAAATCACGCAATAAATTTGGCATTGTTGATGTTGGTGGTGAAGCCAAAGTAGGCGATGGCAATCTAAATCTAACTGATATTAAGATTGAGATAAATAAACACGAAGAATTTCTGCAGATTTTCAACGAGGCCTGGCGGATAGAGCGCGACTGGTTCTATGATAAAAATATGCACGGGCTTAATTGGGAAAAAACCGGGGCAAAATATCGTAAGTTTGTCCCCTATTGCGGCACCCGTGGTGATTTGAATTATCTCATTGCTGAAATGATTGCTGAATTGAATATTGGCCATACATATGTTTATGGTGGGGATGATCCTGATCCTGAACGTATTTCCACCGGCTTACTGGGAGCTGAATTTGTTTATGATTCCCAAAATTCGTATCCAAAAATTAAACGAATCATTGCCGGCCATCCCTGGGATGAATCAACCCAATCACCCTTTGCTATGCCGGGCTGTCCGATAGAAGTCGGTGATTATATTCTTGCCATCGATGGTGTAAACATCGAGCCGGGAGCTAATATTTATAAATATTTGGAAAATAAATCAGGAAAAGTCGTCGAAATTTCCTATGGTTCTTCACCCAAATTAAGTTCGGCAAAAACCTATCTTGCTCAGACACTTCGCTCAGAATATAATCTTAGGTATAATGAATGGACCGATGCGAATCGTCAATATGTCTGGAATCAATCAAATAATCAAGTCGGCTATATTCATTTACCAAATATGATGCAAAGCGGTCTGATCGAATTTGCCAAAGGCTATTTTCCGCAGCATAACAAACAAGGATTAATTATTGATGCTCGGTATAATGGCGGTGGTTTTACCAGCAAACAGATTCACGACCGTTTGGAACGGACATTGAATACGCTGGTACAGGCACGTGAAGGTAAACCGGGACGTGTTCCTGAAAGAACTTTTTATGGTCATTATGTGTTATTAATTAATCGCGATACAGGTTCCGACGGTGAAATATTCTCCGATGCCTGGAAATTCCGCAAAATGGGCCCGGTTATCGGCGAGCGCACATGGGGTGGAGCTGTCGGTATTGAGGCTCATCAGGATCTGGTTGATGGGGGAACCGTTACTCCTCCACAATTTGGTGAATATAATTTTAAGAGTAAATGGATAATTGAGGGTCATGGTGTTGATCCGGATATCATTGTTGTAAATATGCCTAAAGATGTTCTGGCTGGTAAAGATGCCCAACTGGATAAAGCCATCGAAGTAATTTTGGATAAGATTAAAAATGAGCCAATGCCATTACCGATGCAGCCAGATTATCCGGATAAGAGTAAGCCTACATTAAAATAATTTCAGAATAGAAAGCAGGGTATTCGCCCTGCTTTTTTTATGCTTTTAAATATATTTTGCTGTACCTTACAAATTAATATTTTAAACAGGAAAACTATTCTGAAGAATAAGATCTATTCAAATAGCGAAGAAATTGCAAATAGCATCACTCATGGCATTGGAACAGCTCTTGGCATAGCTGGATTGGCGATACTGGTCGTAATGGCAACCAAACAAAATAATGTCTGGAAAATCGTTAGCTTCAGTATATATGGCTCAACACTCATATTACTTTATCTTGCCTCAACTTTATATCATAGTTTCAGAAATAAAAAAGTAAAAACCATCTTTAAAATAATTGATCATGCATCCATATTTATTTTGATTGCCGGAACTTATACGCCTTTTATGTTAGTCAATTTGCGTGGGCCATGGGGCTGGAGTATTTTTGGCTCAATATGGGGATTAGCCATTATCGGTATTGTATTTAAAGTTTTCTTTATTGGTAAAGCAAAAAAGCTATCGTTGATTGTATATGTCTTTATGGGATGGCTCTGCCTGGTAGCTTTAAAAGAGATGCTGATAAAAATACCAACTGGTGGAATAATCTGGCTTGCCGTAGGTGGTTTATTTTATACACTGGGGATTATATTTTATGTTTGGCACAAATTACCTTATAACCATGCCGTTTGGCATTTATTTGTGCTGGCTGGAAGTATTAGTCACTACTTTTCTATATTCTTTTACATTTTACCCAAAGAATAGTACCACTAAATATTTGAGAGCTACCATGTTCTATCCATAATATTTAATTTCTGATTGATGAAGAATATTATAGACTGACGATGATTATTTGAGATGTGATTTAATTTCTTACTTCTGCGGTTACTTTAGCACCATCATTTTTTTCACCTGAGTATAAGTACCGGCTTGCAAACGATAGAGATATAATCCACTGCTTAAATTCTGTGCATTGAATTCAACCTCATGGTAACCGGCGGTCATACGTTTATTTACAAGAATAGATACACATTGTCCTGTCATATCGTAAATTTCAATGGTTACCTGACTGTTATTGGCAAGATTAAAAGGAATCGTAGTAGCCGGATTGAAAGGATTTGGATAGTTAGCATATAATTTGAATTCTCTCAGACCTGCTGTAGAATTCTTTTCAATCTGTGAAACGGTTGTTGATTTAATTTCAGCAATCCAGCCATCAGCATTCTTTTCGGAATCGGAAACAAAATGAAATGTCAAAGCACCTGATGGATTGGTTGCCATGATTTCAGTTGGTATGTTTGATCCGTAAAATGGGCTGCCGGATATTTCAGAAGCATCAATATCAGATCCGTCATAAATATATAGACGGTCACTTTGATCCACATCAAAAGACTGGAACAAAGCTTTAATAACACTGCCCGCATCCTGTGGATAAATTGTTGTGATTAAATTTCCATCAGAACCATAAGAATCATTCAATCCGCCATTGTCATAGAAAATACCCTGCGCACATTCAATATTCACATTATCCATAACATACATAGGCAGTTTAGCATCATCGGTCACATAAATATTTTCACAGGTGGTCTGAGCATTGAAAGCAGTTACAACCAATTTTGCTTTGCCCGGTTTCAGATTATGTTCGATATAAACATGTCCGTCCGCATCACTTGTTGCTGAGTAGTATTTTTCATCTTGTGATATCGTCACTATAGCATCTACCAAACCTTCATTCAATGATATCATTGTTTCAAACGGATTATCAGTTGATACCATCTTATTCGATAAGTGTAATTGATCCGGTGTTTTTGTTCGTAATTGCAGAGTAACATCACCAAATAAATTCCAGCTGTGTACAGTTTCAATATCAGTGTAACCGGACATTTCACTGAGCATTAAAATGAATCCGTTAAAAATAACCGAGCCGAGAATCGACCGTTGTTCGCTGGTATTAATACCCCATTGATTGTCATGATCATCATAATTATAGCCGCCGACCAGCACATCCATAAAATAATCCTGTCCTCGCATCGATGAAGCCCATGGTAAATCAATCGAAGCGGCAAGCATACCAACCGCGCCGCCTTTCTCTTTTTTCAGCCAGGTTTCTGCGAAACAATCATTTTCTGTATTATAAAGTCCATTGTTGCAGGCAACGGAAAAAATAACTGGAAGTTTGTTACCATTATCCAATTCACAAATATCATCAATATTAAATGCAGAAGTGGTCTAACCTTTTGAATCACCATGACCAGTATAATTGATTAATCCAGTTCCGTTATTGACCGCCTGGATCAGCAGTTCCTTGGATGCTGTTGGATCGTAAACACTATTATAATTATCATAAGTGAATTGATTTAATTTATCCTCCCAGATTACATCCTGGTGTTCAGAATCCGATTCAAGATCATCGCCGCTACCCTGATTGGATGCTACGCCTGTTGCTATGCTTAACCAGTCATCAGAGTCATCTGCATCTCTTTCATACTGGATCACTTTACTAACCTGGATGGCAACCTCTTCAGCAGAATGTGCTGAGAACCGGCCTATACAAATATCCGGGTAATCATCCTCACCAACCACACAGCCGAGTCTGGGATCCTGTGGTGCATTCGAACTGCTATCGGCATAACCTTGAATATCTTCCCAGTCACCGACTAATTGGACATAAAGGATATTGCTGTTTTCATTATACTTTTGCTGAATAAGATCAGCAACATTGCTTCCAGCTGCGACAATTTCTATGTAGACAATAAACCTCTTCATCTCGAGGGGTTGTAATGACCAGCAAGTCGCCTAATTGCTGAACGGTTAAATTACCGGATTTTGCCAGTTTATTCTGTGGCTCATAATTGAGAAAAGCCGATTCATAAACAAATTGCAAATCCGAAGAATGGAAAGAGTTGGCCGGATATAGAGGATTAGTTGGAGTATCTGTATTCTCGACCAACTCGAGGGTTATGTGTGTGTACACACGGAGTATATTTTTTTGCGCATTATACTGGAAAGGATGAATCTGTATATTGGTTCCCCGTACATCCTTAACAATATAAGGCCTGGTTTTAACTGCAATTTCAGACGGATACCATTCATTTACCAGAGAAACCGGATCGATATTGTAGCTTGTATTATCAATGTTGTTGGATCGATATATAACGCCCTTTGAGGGTATAAGTGGATAGTCTAGCCGGCAATCTTCATATTGAACATCCTTAATTATCAGGTTTACATTTTTTTGGGCTGGTAATTGAATGGCCCGGCTGATAACCGGCAGGTGAGCATAGCCTTTTTTCCTGGTAATATTATCGGATTTAAAATTTATCTTGGAAAAATTTTGGCCTTCAATATTTATTTTATCAACTTTGTAACTGGAAAGTGTATAATTAATTTCTGAAGATTGCATATTTAACTGCTTAAAAGTAATATCATAATCACCCGAAGCAGCAAATAGGATAGTGCAACTGAGAATTATATATGTAAATACAGCACCCTTCATCGCTTCTCCTGAAAGAGCAGTATCTCAATTTCTATTTAATATATGTTTGAGTGGATACTCAAATACTCCAACTGTAGCAAAGATAGGATGTCAAAAAGTAGCAAATTGTTGATTATATCACAAATTTCCGGTCAATAAAATGTAAAAATATTTTACAATTTTACACAATTTTTATGAGAATTATGCTCTTTAACATATGAATTCGTTCACGATAAAAAAGCCTAACTCATATAAATATAATGTGTTACATAGTGATGAATAATAGCATTATCATGATAAAATATAAAAAATGAAATTTTTTGACCATTTTTAAACACAATTGCATCAAATATTTAAATAGAAAAAATGAACTAATTTATTAAAAAGGTAATATTATGGAGTATTATATCAGCACAAAATTAAATAAATCTTTTGATGAATCTATAAACCTGGTTACTGAAAAACTTAAAGATCAGGGATTCGGTGTATTAACCGAAATTGATGTAAAGGCCACAATGAAGAAAAAGCTGGATGTGGATTTTTACAATTATAAAATTCTTGGCGCCTGCAATCCACCTTTTGCCCATAAAGCTTTACAAGCAGAAGATAAAATCGGTGTGATGCTCCCCTGTAATGTGGTTGTTCAGGAAAAAGAAAAAGGCACGGTGGAAGTATCTGCGGTTGATCCTTTGGCTTCCATGCAGGCAGTGGAAAATCCTGCTTTATCAGATATTGCCCGGGAAGTTACAGAGCGGTTAAAAAAGGTGATTAACTCATTATAATAAAAAATAGATCAGGAATGATAATTATTTAAGATATCAGATATACTGACTTCAGTACCGAAGTATTTGCGGATAATTCGATGAATGTAGGATTCGTAGGCATGTTTTCTTTCGCCAATAGCGGAATCCATTTGTAGAGCCTGTGAAACATATTCCCAACTGCTGTCGATATGGCCGTTTTCAAATTCAAGAATGCCAAATCGCAGATAATCTTCTGATTGTTCTTTTAGATTTTTCACAATTAAACTCATCTATTATGCAAATCTATGAAACATTTAATTAGACGTATTTATTTTAAATAAGGTTGACATTGTTTTATTATTTTTTTGGTTTATTATCTAATTCGGATTTATGATTATGTTCGTTCGGTGTAACATGCATAATTTTTTGAGAATTTTTTAAATACACTACTAGCACGCCAACCACTGCTGATAACACTCCGAATACAGCCCATAATAAATTCTCTAACATCTCAACCACCTCATCATTCCTGCAAACATCTTTAAATACATCTTGGTTTCTTATTTATTCACCAAAGAAAAAATTGATAATATTTTTAAATTCATTTTTATTTCCATAATCCCGCTGCCATTCTAAATAATGATCCCGTGTCACAATGCCAATCGGTCCGTCATAAATTCCGCCATACAACCATCCGTCAAAAACGCGTACGGCTATAGTATTAATTCCATCTTTATTCAAATAAGTTGAAGGTATCGTATAGGCGCGGTCTTTATTATAATCACTGTAATTAATATCTTCTTTATCCATGCGTGAACGCATCCGACCCGTACCCCCAAATCGCCTTCCGTTAATGAATACTTCATCCATATCATCAATTTTACCAAGTAATAAAATGAGGCGCTCGTCTTTAAATTGTGCAGGGATTTTAAATTCCTTGCGGTACCAGCCAAAACCATCATAATCTTTAAGGCCATATTGGGACCAAAAAGCAGGGACAAGCACCTCATTCCAGTCAGCATCTTTTAGATATTCTTCTTTCCATTCATCTTCATCGCCGCGCTTAAATTTCCAGGGTCCTGACAAATCGATTTGCGGGGAAAGAAAACTTCTTTTTATATAAAAACCGATGTCACCACGTACAATACCTCCGCCAATCTGGGCATCATAAACTCGAACAGCAATGGTATTTACACCGGTTGGATTCAAATAATCCTTATGTATATAATAAATTCGATCATACTGATAGGCTGTTACATAATCAGGTGGAAACCAACCATGATGCCCTACCAGATGACCATTAACATACACCTCATCACAATCATCTATATAGCCCAGACGGAGATAAAGATTGTCAAGATCCATTAAATCTTCTGTGGTAAAGGTCGTGCGGTACCAGGCAAAACCATCATAGCCGGGGAAACCTTCATTCTCCCATTCATTGGGAACAAGTATACTTTCCCAATCCTTATCGTTGAAATCCGGTTTGGCCCAATCCATATCATCGCCAATTTCAAATTTCCACTGACCGCGTAAATCCATTACACGTTTCCATTCACGATCACCCCATTTACCACCATCAATTGCAAATACATATGTAGAC